>JAZOCX010000085.1:0-4904 GCA_045596725.1 Eubacteriales bacterium | reverse complement strand
AGGAACAGATATTGCTCGCCATACCGACGGCAATACCCATATTGGCATTAACGAGTACATTGGGGAAGGTTGTCGGGAAAAGCGTAGGCTCCTGCATCTGACCGTCGTAACTATCAACAAAATCGACGGTATCCTTATCCATATCGGCAAAAAGCTCAGCGCAAAACGGATCAAGCTTGCACTCGGTATAGCGAGAGGCGGCATAGGCCATATCTCTCGAATAGTGCTTACCGAAGTTCCCCTTGGATTCGATAAAGGGATAGAGTAACGCTTCGTGTCCGCGCGAAAGACGTACAAGCGTATCATAAATGGCTTGGTCGCCGTGGGGATTAAGTTTCATCGTTTGTCCCACAACATTGGCCGATTTAGTGAGTTCGCCTTTGAGCAAGCCCATCTTATGCATCGTATACAGCAGTTTGCGGTGAGAGGGCTTAAATCCGTCGATCTCCGGAATGGCACGGGAGATGATAACACTCATCGCATAGGGCATATAGTTTTCGCGCAGGGTATCGGTGATTTTTTGTTCAATCAAACTGTTTTCCATCACATACCCTCCTTACGAAAGATCGGCAAGATCAATATAGAGCGAGCCGTATTCCTTAATGTAATCCTTGCGCCCCTGCAAATCGTCGCCCAAAAGCACGTCAAACATTTTCGACGTTTCAGCGGCATCCGCAGCCGTTACCCGTATCAACCGACGAGTTTCGGGATTCATCGTTGTTTGCCACATCATCTCGGGTTCGTTCTCACCCAAACCTTTGGAACGCTGGATCTTCACCTTTTTGCCGCTGAGCTTGTCAAGCAGTTGTGCTTTCTGCTTATCGTCAAAGGCGAAATAGGTATCCTTACCGCAGGTGATCTCATACAGCGGAGTTTCTGCGATATAAACGTAGCCTTGCTGAATGAGTGTAGGCATTAAACGATAGAACATCGTTAAAATTAAGGCGCGAATCTGATATCCGTCTACGTCGGCATCAGTACAGATAATAATGCGTTTATAGCGCAGCGGATTCAAATCGAAAAGCGACATGTCCTTGCCGGCTTTCCCTTTAATTTCCACACCGCAACCCATAACCTTGATCAGATCGGTAATAATTTCGCTCTTGAAAATCTTATCCAGATCGGTTTTTAAGCAGTTGAGTATTTTGCCTCGCACCGGCATAATCGCCTGGAATCGGGCATCTCTTCCCTGCTTACAAGAACCCAAAGCCGAATCGCCCTCTACGATATAGAGCTCACGCTCTTCGGCTTTCTTAGAGGCGCAATCAACAAACTTGGCAATACGATTGGACATATCGACCGTACCCTGAACCTTCTTTTTATAGTCGGTTCTGGCGTGGTCGGCCTTTTCACGGGAGCGTTTATTAATTAAGACACGGTCGGCAATGCGGTCGGCCTGTGCCTTATTCTCCACAAAATAGATTTGAAGCGACGATTTGATGTACTCGGTCATCGCCTCTTGGATAAACTTATTGTTAATCGCCTTTTTGGTTTGGTTTTCATAGGAAGTCAGCGTGGAAAAGCAGTTGGATACCAATGCTAAGCAGTCCTGCACGTCCACAAACTTGATCTGACTTTCATTTTTATTGTATTTGCCTTGCTGTTTAATATAGGCGTTAATCGCCGAAACAAAGGCACTTTGTACCGCCTTGTCGGGCGCACCGCAATGTTTCAAATAGGAGCTGTTATGGTAATATTCCAGCTTCTGCTTTACGGGCGAGAAGGCAAAAACGACCTGTATCTTTAATTTATATTCGGGCTTGTCCTCACGGTCGCGGCCCTGGCGGTCGGCTGTAAAATTTTGAATCTCGGTAATAGCCGTATCGCCTAAAAACTCCGTAAGATAATCGACCGGGCCGTTGGGATAACAAAATTCCTGCTCGTCAAAGGAACCGTTTTCTTGTTGCCAGCGCAGTACAAAGCTAACACCCGCATTGGTAACGGCCTGACGGCGCATCGTTTCCTCAAAATAACTGCGAGGAATGACGATGTCGGTAAAGACCGTTTTATCCGGCTTAAATCGGGTTTTGGTACCCGTACTTCTGTACCGCTTAGGCTCTTTGCTGAGCCCGCCGATGTTTTTACCCTCTTCAAAGTGAAGACGGAATTCCTGCCCGTCTCGGTGAACGGTTACGTCCATATACTCACTGGTATACTGCGTAACGCAGGCACCCAAGCCGTTTAAGCCCAGCGAATACTCATAGCTATCGCCCTCGGATCGGTCGATCTTGCCCCCTGCATACAGCTCGCAATAAACCAATTCCCAGTTATAACGCTTTTCTTTTTCATTATAATCTACGGGGCAGCCTCGTCCAAAATCCTCAATCTCAATGGAATAATCGCTGTAATAGGTAACGACGATCCGATTGCCGTGTCCCTCTCTCGCTTCGTCGATCGAGTTAGACAAAATCTCAAAAACGGCGTGCTGACAGCCTTCAAGCCCATCCGAGCCTAACATGACTCCCGGACGCTTGCGCACACGCTCCTCATCTTTGAGCATCGATATACTTTCGTTGCCGTATTCACTCTTTCTTGCCATATCAGTTTCCTTTTCTTTACAGATATAAATATTATATAATTTTTTCATTATAAATACAAGATATATTTTTTTCTAAAATCCGTTGCATATATTCCCAAAAAGTGTTAGAATTTATAATGTATGGTTATGTAAGAAATAATATTCATCATAGGAGGAATCCCAATGGCAAGGACAATGAAAACCATGGATGGTAACAATGCCGCCGCTCATGTAGCATACGCCTTTACCGACGTAGCCGGCATTTACCCCATCACCCCCTCTTCGGTCATGGCTGAACACGTAGACGAGTGGTCGGCACAGGGCCGTGAAAACATTTTCGGCCAGCAGGTGAAGGTTGCTGAAATGCAGAGTGAAGCCGGCGCTGCCGGCACCGTACACGGCTCTTTGGCCGCCGGTGCTTTGACAACCACCTTTACCGCTTCTCAGGGCTTATTGCTGATGATCCCCAATATGTACAAGATTGCAGGCGAGTTACTGCCCGGTGTTATTCACTGCTCGGCCCGTGCGCTTGCTTCTCACGCCCTTTCTATTTTCGGCGATCATCAGGACGTTATGGCTTGCCGTCAGACCGGCTTTGCCTTACTCGCTTCGACCAACCGTCAGGAGGTTATGGACCTTGGTGCCGTAGCTCATATGGCCGCTATCAAGGGTCGTGTTCCCTTCCTGCATTTCTTCGACGGCTTCCGCACCTCTCACGAGATCCAGAAGATTGAGACCTGGGACTATGCCGATCTGAAAGAAATGGTGGATATGGATGCCGTTATGGCATTCCGCAAGAATGCTCTTAACCCCGAGCGTCCCGTTTTGCGCGGTACCGCTCAGAACCCCGACATCTACTTCCAGGCTCGTGAGGCTTGCAACAAGTATTACGATGCTCTGCCCGCTATCGTAGAAGAATATATGGCTAAGGTTAATGCCAAGACCGGCAAAGACTATCAGCTCTTCAACTACTACGGCGCTCCCGATGCTGAAACCGTTATCGTAGCTATGGGTTCGGTTAACGATACCATTGAAGAAACTATCGATTATATGGTTGCTAACGGCGAAAAGGTTGGTTTGATTAAGGTTCGCCTCTACCGTCCTTTCGCTACCGAGAAATTCCTCGCTGCTATCCCTGCCACCGCTAAGCGTCTGGCTGTGTTGGACCGCACCAAGGAAGCCGGCTCTTTGGGTGAGCCTCTGTATCTCGACGTTGTTACTGCCGTTGCTCAGGCCGGCATGAAGGTTGACGTGATCGGTGGCCGTTACGGCCTCGGCTCTAAGGACACCACCCCCGGCGACATCATTGCTGTTTACCGCAATGCTCAGTCGAATGAGCCTAAGAGATACTTCACCCTTTCCATTAACGACGACGTTACCAACCTCTCTCTTGCCGTTTCGGAAAATCCCGAAACCTCTCCTGCCGGCACCATCGCCTGCAAGTTCTGGGGTCTCGGCTCGCACGGTACGGTTGGTGCTAACAAGAACTCCATCAAGATCATCGGCGACCATACCGATCAATATGCTCAGGCGTATTTCTCCTATGACTCGAAAAAGTCGGGCGGCGTAACCGTTTCCCACCTGCGTTTTGGTAAAAACCCCATTAAGTCCACCTATTTCGTTAATAAGGCTGACTTTGTTGCTTGCCATAACGCTTCTTACGTTGATAAGTACGACATTACCGAGGATCTTAAAGAGGGTGCTACCTTCCTTCTCAACTGTGGCTGGACCGCCGAAGAGCTCGACGCTAAGCTCCCCGCTAAGTTTAAGAGAGACCTCGCCACCAAGAAGGTTAACTTCTACACCATTGACGGCGTAAAGATTGCTCGCGAGCTGGGGCTCGGCAACCGTATCAATATGGTATTGCAGGCCGCCTTCTTCAATCTTGCCAACATCATTCCTATTGAAGATGCTGTTAAGTATATGAAGGATGCCGTTGTTAAGACTTATGGTCATAAGGGCGAAGACATCGTTAATATGAACCATTCGGCTATCGACCGTGGCGTTTCCGCCGCTGTTAAGATCGATGTTCCCGCCGCTTGGGCTGATGCCAAGAATGATGAGAAGGCGGTTGTTAAGACCGGCGCTCTGGGCGGCTACGTTGACAATATCCTCATTCCCGTTAACGCTCAGCAGGGTGATAAACTTCCCGTTTCCACCTTCGTTGATGCCGCTGACGGTACCTTCCCTCAGGGCTCTGCCGCTTATGAAAAGCGTGGTATTGCCGTATTCGTTCCTCAGTGGATTTCTTCCAACTGCATTCAGTGTAACCAGTGCTCGCTGGTATGCCCTCACGCTGTTATCCGTCCCGTTGTTATGACCGAGGATGAAGCCGCCAAGGCTCCCGCCGGCACCGAACTGATTAAGATGAACGGCAAGGGTTGCG
>JAZOCX010000084.1:0-2947 GCA_045596725.1 Eubacteriales bacterium | reverse complement strand
AGTTAATTATACCACGAACAGACAATACAATCAATCTTGTATTTGCTTTCCGTTTGTTTACTATGTCTAATTTAGCAATAGATTTAAATTGGTAGTGTTCTTGAAAGAATATCTACTTATGTAACGAAATATGTGTACGACTATAAAACTTGTCCAACACATTTATTTCATCCACCTGTTTAGCCACGTCACTTACAAACGTGCCTTTTTAAAAGTAATTAAACTTATAAGAAAAAACATTAAACATTTTAAGAATAATGTGTTATAATATGATTACGCTATAAGAGAAAGAAGAGAAGTTATGGATAACAACGGAATTTTATTTATTGATACTGTCAAAATACCGGAAATAGCACATAAAGGAAATTCAAGCATCAGGAAAATTCGCATAGGCAAAAACGTTCGTTTTATAGGAGCCGAAGCATTTTCTTTGTGTCCGAACCTTGAATCGATTGAGGTAGATGAAAATAACCGATGGTTTACAAGCAAAAACGGCTGTAATGCAATTATTGACAAAATAAGTGGTGTGTTGTTGGCTGGTTGTTATAAAACTGAAATCCCGGAATATGTAAAAGAGATAGGCCCATTTGCTTTTTGTGGGCAGACCAAACTCAAGAAAGTAACGATCCCCGCGCATATCCATAGGGTAAGTGCATATGCCTTTGACGGATGTTCGGGCCTTGTGGAACTCAAAGTTGAGAAAGGTGTCGAGAGTATTGGAGAATATTGTTTTAGAAACTGTACAAACCTTGAGACTATATACCTCCCAAACGCCAAAATCGACATAGATGCTACTGTATTTGGTGTGATTCCCTTCAACTGGGATGATATGCAAAATTCTTTACTTAATAGTTCCCCAATTACAGCCCCCTGTTTTGAAGGAATATTAGACATCTTCTTTGACGGAACAATGAAGGATTATTATAATTCTCCTGTTGTTGAGTGGTACTTATCTGGTTCTTTAATAGAAAGCAAGCGCATAATCTATGTTCACTGTAAGGATGGAAGATTGACTTATAACAAATGGCAGTTTCAGGTTTAAATCTTCCAAGTAATGCCTCTTTTTAATATAAAAAAATATGGACACATCACCTTTGAAAACTCAAAAATGATGTGTCCAACTTTTTAAGTGTTAAATTTTTGAATCAGGTCTTTTACATTTGCCCGAAAGTCTCAGAAAGCCTTACAAATCCTTATTTTCTAAGAGCTTCTTCGATAGCAACTGCGCAAGCAACAGTCATACCAACCATGGGGTTGTTACCTGCACCGATAAGGCCCATCATCTCAACGTGGGCAGGAACGGAAGAAGAGCCTGCGAACTGTGCATCGCCGTGCATACGGCCCATGGTGTCGGTCAAGCCATAGGAAGCAGGGCCTGCCGCCATGTTATCGGGATGCAGGGTACGGCCGGTACCGCCGCCCGAAGCGACCGAGAAATACTTGAAGCCTTCTTCATAAGAGAGCTTCTTATAGGTGCCGGCTACGGGGTGCTGGAAGCGGGTGGGGTTGGTGGAGTTACCGGTGATGGAAACGTCAACCTTCTCTGCCTTCATAATCGCAACGCCCTCGTTTACGTCGTTAGCGCCGTAGCAACGAACCTTGCTGCGCTCGCCGTCGGAAAATGCCTTTTCCGAAACCACGTTGAGCTTGCCGGTTTTGAAATCATAGTCAGTCTGAACATAGGTGAAGCCGTTGATACGGGAAATGATATAAGCGGCATCCTTACCCAGACCGTTCAAAATAACACGCAGAGGCTTTTTACGAGCCTTGTTAGCGGTACGAGCCAAGCCGATAGCGCCTTCGGCGGCGGCAAAAGACTCGTGGCCTGCCAGGAAGCAGAAGCACTCGGTATCCTCTTCAAGCAGCATAGCGCCGAGGTTACCGTGGCCCAAGCCAACCTTACGGGAATCAGCAACCGAGCCGGGAACGCAGAATGCCTGCAAGCCCTTACCGATGCAAGCCGAAGCCTCGCTGGGGCTCTTTACGTTGCTTTTGAGTGCGATAGCACAACCGAGGATATAAGCCCAGCAAGCATTCTCAAATGCGATAGGCTGAATATCCTTTACGATCTTATAGGCGTCAACGCCCATCGACAAGCAGTATTCCTGTGCTTCTTCGATCGAAGAGAAACCATACTCGGGGAGAATGGCGTTGATCTGATCGATTCTTCTTTCATATCCTTCAAATAAAGCCATGATTTCCCCTCCTTATTCGTTTCTGGGATCGATATAACGATCCGCTTCATTATAACGGCCATAGGTGCCGATATTCTTCTCATAAGCCTCAGCGGCCGGAACGCCCTTGCGGATCTGCTCCATCATCTTGCCGAGATGGACGAACTTATAGCCGATAACCTCGCCGCCCTTATCCACGGCGATATTGAGAACATAGCCCTCTGCCATTTCGAGATAGCGAACGCCCTTGGCGCGGGTGCCGAACATGGTGCCGACCTGCGTACGCAGACCCTTACCGAGGTCATCCAGCGAAGCGCCGACAGGCAAACCGTTTTCGGAGAAAGCCGTCTGGGTACGGCCGTAAACGAGCTGCTTGAAGATCTCACGCATGGCTACGTTGATAGCGTCGCACACCAAGTCGGTATTCAGTGCTTCCAAAATGGTCTTACCCTGCAAGATCTCTGCGGCCATAGCGGCAGAATGGGTCATACCCGAGCAACCGAGGGTTTCTACCAATGCCTCTTCAATAATACCTTTCTTTACGTTCAGGGTAAGCTTGCAGCAACCCTGCTGGGGAGCGCACCAGCCGATGCCGTGCGACAGACCCGAAATGTCGCTGATCTGGGTGGCCTTTACCCATTGACCCTCTTCGGGGATGGGGGCGGGGCCGTGATTGCAACCCTTGGTCACCGTACACATTTGTTCTACTTCATGTGAATATTCCACGATGATGCTCCTCTCATCTTTTGTTTCTATTGTATTATACCTAAAAC
>JAZOCX010000083.1:0-4071 GCA_045596725.1 Eubacteriales bacterium | reverse complement strand
CCGTGGTCCACATATCCCTAATACGGGCTTTATCAAGGCTATTAAGCTGACATCTGTTGCCGGTGCTTATTGGCGTGGCGATGAGAAGAATAAGATGCTCTCCCGTATCTACGGCATTGCTTTCCCCAAGAAGACCGAGTTGGAAGAATACCTGACCCGCATCGAAGAAGCCAAGAAGCGTGATCACCGCAAACTCGGCAAGGAACTGGGTCTGTACGTGATGATGGACGAGGGCCCCGGATTCCCCTTCTTTATGCCTAAGGGTATGATTTTGAAGAATAAGCTGATCGATTACTGGCGTGAGATACATACCCGTGCAGGCTATCAGGAGATTTCCTCGCCCATGATGCTTAACCGCAGTCTGTGGGAGCGTTCGGGACATTGGTATCACTATAAAGATAATATGTACACCACCGTTATCGACGACGTTGATTTTGCCGTAAAACCCATGAACTGCCCCGGCGGTATGTTGGTATACAAACAGAATATGCACTCGTACCGTGAACTGCCCTTGCGTATGGGCGAGCTCGGTTTGGTACACCGCCACGAGCTGTCTGGTGCTTTGCACGGCCTGATGCGTGTTCGTTGCTTTACGCAGGACGATGCGCATATCTTTATGACCCCCGACCAAATTAAGGACGAGGTAAAGAACGTCGTTAAGCTGATGGACGAGGTATACTCGCTCTTCGGCTTCCCCTATCAGATTGAGTTGTCAACGATGCCCGAGGATCACATGGGCGCTTTGGAGGATTGGGAAAAGGCAACCGATTCCCTGAAATCCGCCATTGAAGAAATCGGCAAGGACTATATCATCAACGAAGGCGACGGCGCCTTCTACGGCCCGAAGCTGGACTTCCATCTTTCCGATGCGCTGGGTCGCACCTGGCAGTGCGGTACCATTCAGCTCGACTTCCAGCTCCCCGAGCGTTTTGAGCTCGAATATACCGGTGCTGACGGCGACAAGCATCGCCCCGTTATGATCCACCGTGTTGTATTCGGCTCCATCGAGCGTTTTATCGGTATTCTCACCGAGCATTTTGCCGGTGCCTTCCCGCTGTGGTTGGCGCCCGTTCAGATGAAGGTACTCACCGTCGGTACGGCACAAAACGACTATGCCGATAAGGTCAACGCCGCTCTGCTTAACGCGGGTCTGCGCAGTGAAGCCGATACCCGCTTTGAGAAGATCGGCTTTAAGATCCGTGAAGCTCAGTTGCAGAAGATTCCTTACATGCTGGTTGTCGGCGAGCGTGAAGAGGAAGAGGGCACCGTAACGGTACGTGCCCGTACCGGCGAAAACCTCGGCGCTATGAAGCTTGATGACTTCATCCAAAAAGCCGTAACCGAAAATGCGACTCGTTATACTGAGCATCCGAAAGCATGAGAGCACGGTTATCGGTAATCGGAGCGATGGTGATTTTCGGCACCATCGGGCTTTTTGTGAAATATATCCCGCTGCCCTCGTCTATCATTGCGGTAGCACGGGGATTCATTGGTGCAATATTTTTAGGAATAACTCTCATTTTTGCCCGTAAGCGCTTAGATAAGCAGGCAATCAAGCAAAACCTTTGGGTCTTGTTATTGTCGGGTGCCTTTATTGGTATTAACTGGATCCTGCTTTTCGAGGCCTATCGGCACACGACGATTGCCACGGCAACGCTCTGCTATTATTTAGCGCCTGTCTTTGTCATTTTGCTCTCTCCGCTTGTTCTCAAAGAGAGACTGAGTGTCGGCAAGGTGCTTTGTGCTTTGGTTGCGGTCGTGGGCATGGTTTTTGTGTCGGGCGTTTTTGAGGGTGGGCTTGACAGTCGGCTCGCAGGGATTCTGTTTGGTGTGGGGGCGGCTGCCTTTTATGCCGGTGTCGTATTATTAAATAAGAAGCTAAAACCGATTGGGGCGATGGATTGCACCATCGTACAGTTATCGGCGGCGGCGTTGGTCTTATTGCCGTATACGTTGCTTACCGAAAACTATGCGACACTTTCCCTTGATACCACCGCCGTTTGGATGCTGGTTACTGTCGGTATCGTGCACACGGGCGTTGCTTATGCGATGTATTTTAGTTCGGTGCATAAACTGCCCGCCCAGACAGTGGCTATTTTCAGTTACATTGATCCCGTGGTGGCAATTTTGCTCTCGGCGCTTTTGGTGCAAGAACCGATGTCGCCGTGGGGTTGGCTGGGTGCAGTCTTGATTTTAGGCTCAACGCTTGCCAGTGAAATTTTAATTAAAAACAAGGCGGAACGCTAAATGCGCTCCGTCTTTTTCTTTTCATATATAATATGTATAAGCGACCAAAAAAAGGCAACAATAGGGTCGAGGTGATCGAATGAAAGCAAAATGGATACGCTTTGCGGCCTTGGCGAGCCTTTTTACGGTTCTGTTATGCTCGCAGGCAAACGCCTTATCCCGTCAAGGCTCACGGGGAAATGAAGTGCGCCAGATTCAGACTAAGCTCAAAAACTGGGGCTATTACAGCGGTCAGGTCGATGGGATTTTCGGGCGATTGACCACTGAGGCGGTAAAATCCTTTCAGCGCAAAAACGGATTGACGCCCGACGGCATAGCCGGTCCCGCAACGTTGGCGGCCATGGGTATTAACAATTCATCAACGGGCAGTACCACCAATTATAATAATGAATTGAACCTGCTTGCCCGCATTATTTCCGCCGAGGCACGGGGCGAACCCTATACCGGACAGGTGGCGGTAGGTGCGGTAGTGCTCAACCGAGTGAAACACCCCTCCTTCCCTAATACCATTGCGGGGGTCATTTACCAAAACGGCGCCTTTACTGCCATTGTCGACGGGCAGTTTAACGAGCCTGTTGCCGAATCGGCCTACAAGGCGGCGAGGGATGCCATGAACGGATGGGATCCGTCGGGCGGTGCTATTTACTATTATAATCCCGCTAAGACGACAAGTAATTGGATCTATTCACGAACGGTCATTACCGTTATCGGAAAGCATCGGTTTGCGATATGAAAAAGGGCGGATTTTCCGCCTTTTTTCGTATGCAAAAAAAAGTTGAAAAAAATTAAAAAAAGTGCTTGACATTCAATATTGAATTTGTTATTCTATATAAGCCCGCTGAAAACGGCGGGTAAATGAAAGCCCTTCCGAAATCATTGCTTTGACAATGCGCTGGGAATGGTCGGACCTTGAAAATTAAACAATGAGAAAAGAAAAGGACCTGTTAATTCCGATTGAAAGATTGGAACATTAACAAGTACGTTTTACAAGTAATTTGGAAAACGGAGCTTGACAAACTCGACTTTATTTACATGATATATAAAGTACCATTAAATAGAGAGTTTGATCCTGGCTCAGGATGAACGCTGGCGGCGTGCCTAACACATGCAAGTCGAACGGGGTTGTTTTGGAAGCTTGCTTTTGGAACAACCTAGAGGCGGACTGGTGAGTAACGCGTGAGCAATCTGCCTTAAGGAGAGGGATAACACAGAGAAATTTGTGCTAATACCTCATAATGTATCGAGAGGGCATCCTTTTGATACCAAAGTTTTTTCGCCTTAAGATGAGCTCGCGTCTGATTAGGTAGTTGGTGAGGTAACGGCCCACCAAGCCTACGATCAGTAGCCGAACTGAGAGGTTGATCGGCCACATTGGGACTGAGATACGGCCCAGACTCCTACGGGAGGCAGCAGTGGGGGATATTGCACAATGGAGGGAACTCTGATGCAGCAACGCCGCGTGAAGGAAGAAGGCCTTCGGGTTGTAAACTTCTGTCCTCAGTGACGAAGTTCTGACGGTAACTGAGGAGGAAGCCACGGCTAACTACGTGCCAGCAGCCGCGGTAATACGTAGGTGGCGAGCGTTATCCGGAATTACTGGGTGTAAAGGGTGCGTAGGCGGCTTGTAAAGTCAGATGTGAAATACCGATGCTTAACGTCGGGGCTGCATTTGAAACTTACAGGCTTGAGTGAAGTAGAGGTAAGCGGAATTCCTAGTGTAGCGGTGAAATGCGTAGATATTAGGAGGAACACCAGTGGCGAAGGCGGCTTACTGGGCTTTAACTGACGCTGAGGCACGAAAGCATGGGTAGCAAACAGGATTAG
>JAZOCX010000082.1:0-3698 GCA_045596725.1 Eubacteriales bacterium | reverse complement strand
CTCGATCTTACCGTTATTGATGGTAATTTCTCCGTTGTTTACAACGCTGTCGGAAATGACGTCATCGCTCATATCGTAAACGCCGTCGAGGAATTCGACCATAGCAACAACGCTGGTATCAACTGCGGCATTACCCTGAACGGCCTCTACTATAACGTTGATCTTTGCCGTCTTCTTCTGGTACTCGTTACCTGCAGTAACAGGAAGCTCGATAGAAACGGTGGCAGCTGCCATATTATCGCCTACAGCGAGAGGAGTCCATACCGAGGTGTAAGAGGCGAGTGCCTTGTAAGCCTTGCCGCCGGCAGTGACAACGAGTCCCTTCATAAGCTCCTCGCCGTCTACGCACTGGATAACGTAACGGTACTGAACAGCAACGTTGCTCTTGTTTGCACCGTCGATCTGAATGGTGACTCTGTCACCGGGGGTGATCTTGTCAACGGTCAGAACAGATCCGTCAACCTTAGCGGTTCCGCCGTTTGTAAAGTTGGGCGAAACCTCCGTGTACTTGTAGCTTGCGCCGTTTTCGTCAACAATGGTTCCGTCTCCGCCTCTCGTTACAGACTCGAGCTTAGTAACGGTAAGACTTGCTTCCATATTGACTTCACCTGCCGTAACGGCAATGTTAGTTTCACTTCTGCTCGTGAACAAAGCGAAGGTCGATCCTGCGATCAGGCAAAGGCAAAGAACTATTGTCGCGATCGAGGAAAGCAAAACTTTCTTTTTCATTTTGTGTTTCTCCTTATATTATTTTTTGAAGCTTGAGGTAGGTCAAAACGCAAACTCAAGCCTCGTAAGTTATGCGTTCGGTGTTTAACTGTGATCAAGCACAATGGGATCAAAAGCCAGTCGCTTAGGGAGCATCCGTTTCCTGAACCGCATAAACGATCAGATCGAACTCAACGTCCTGTCCCTGAGCCACGTCGTTGTCGGACGTAAGAACGTCGCCAACGTAGCTGTAACCCTTGTCATCAAACTCGACCGAAACGATAAAGTTTTCAGAATCGCCGATTCCGAGAGTTCCGATGGGAGCGAGGTCGCTTCCAACAGCAAGACCGTTCTTTACAATGCTGACGTCGCCTTCGGTGGTGCCGTCGGTATCGTCGGTGTCGATAGTACCGTCGCCGTTCTTGTCTGTGTAAACGGTGATTATCAGCTGCTCGGCAAGCTCAACGACCTTATCCGCATCATTACATACGATCTTTACCCAATATTTAAACGCTGCATCACTGTTGTTTGTGATCTTCATCGTCGAAACAAACTTAGAGCCGGGAACGATAAGCTCTGTTACGGTTCCCTGTCCGTCCGTCTCAAGTCCGAATACGTTCTTATTGGGGTCGGTGGTGTTGGTGAAATTCTCGTATGCATCGGTGCCCGTGTATGTAGTCGACTTGAGATATCCCTTAGCGGTAAGGGTCTTCTTCGTCAGCTCAACGCGCTCGAGCGTGATATCAAGGTCACCTGCTACCAAATGATTCTTTACCTTCTGTGTATCTGTGAACAGTGCCCAGGTCATACCGATGATGACGGTCATGCACAGCAGAATAACAGCACCGGAAACGATCAATGTTCTCTTTCTGTTCGTGCTTCTCATAGTTACTCCTCCTTTCGTAAGATTTTTTTATTGATACGCTTAGTTATCAGCGAACTCAATCCTTAAGAATAATTACCGTTCCTCCGGTAAGCTCGATCATCTTGATCGCCTGAATGGAATATGCCTCGGCCTTGATAGTCAGCGGCTTATTAAGCACTCCGTCTGCAAGGATCTTCATCCTGCCGAACTTTCCTGAAACAAGTCCTCTGCGCTTGAGCTCGTCAAGCGTGATAACGTCACCCGCTTCAAAGAGCTGATCGAGCACTCCGATATTGATGATTCCCTGCTTGCCCTGTCCGGCCGGGCTCTCATAGCGAACCGTTCTCATTGCCAGATCGTCTGAGATCATTTCGTCTGCTTCCTCAGCATCGATATGCTCAACTATCTCGGGCATGATCTCGGGCTCAGGCTCAGGCTCAGGCTCGGGTTCGGGCTCGGGTTCGGGCTCGGGCTCGGGCTCAGGCTCGGGCTCAACAACGACCTCTTCCACCGGCTCCTCTTTCTTACGCAACTCAACGATCAGATCCACAACTACGTATCCGATTGTAGTCAGCGCAAAGAGCGTTGCAACGATCATGAATATAATTATTAAAACTGTCATTCCTCTTTGTCCTCCTTGCCCTCTTCGGTCTCTGCGGATTTTTGCTTTTCAAGCTCCGCTATCTTCTGGCGAAGAGCCTCAAGCTCCTCATCCTTCTTTGCTGTTTCTTCCTGTGCCTTCTTCTTTCTGTCTCCGCTGAGCATCTTCACGATCTTAACGATCTCCATCATAATAATAATGGCACAAACGACAATAACTATAATGATTCCGTACGGATCCATATAGCTCATAACAAATCCAAGCGGATACGACTGACCGACGACCTTTCCGATAACGTAATCGGTGTTGTTGGGGATCGACGTGTCGATGACCTGAGTGAGCTGTCCGTCCTCGGAGGTCTTATTGTCTCCGGCAAGCTCAATGATAAATCCGCCGGTCTTCTTCTCTTCTATATTCGTTATGCGGTGGGTGATGGTTTCCTGCTTGGTGGTAACGACGTAACGGAAGGTCAGAACGTCTCCCTCCTTCAGGCTGCGGTACCACTCGTTGGCCGCATCGGGATCCTCGAGTGCATCGGGCATCACCTGAACGAACACCATCGAACGGATCGGGATGGATTTGATATCGTACTTCGATATTTCGTCCTTTGTTAATTCACATTCCGCCATAGAGTCTGAAATAACAACTCTCATCTGGTAACCGAATATTTCAGCGGCACCGTCCGCATCTCTCTTCGCAGTTACGGTAACAAAGACAGCAACGATGCAGATAGCCAAAAATATGTATAAAAGAACATTTAAAATAATATTCCCGATCTTTTTGATTTTTGCCTTGCTCATAAAATACCTCACTCATCACTTGCTGTGAATATCAGCTCAAAGAGTGCCTCCGCATTCTTGGCCTCGTTGCCAACTTCTATGGGAAGGTAATATACAAACGTCAATTCGGTGTTTTCCTTTTCGGTGAAATCAACGTGAAAAACTATATCCTCCTGCTCAAATGCAGTTGCGAGCAGCTCGTCGTAGATAACCTCCTCGCCGGAAATTATCTTGACTCTGGCAAAATTCTTCAAGGTTTTATTTTCAAGTTCAACGAAATCGAGCTCCAGATCGTATTTATTCGAATGCTCATTGTTCAATGCAACCTTGTATTCGCGCTCATCGCCGGGCACCATGCTGAGCCCTTCAAAGGTAACGCTTTTATCCTTTCCGTCGCTCAGATCAATGCTGATCACATTCCGATCGGGTTCGGTTGCCGCCATCCATCCCCAAAGAGATGAGCCGGCAATGATCAGAACGCTACCTATGATAAGCTGAATTATCATTATTTTACTTTTAGTCATCCCGTCCTCCTTTTCCTAAAACCGCAATCTATCAAGTCAAATCTTACAGTCATTTTGCGAGAGCCGGGTGCTCTCATATTTTATGCTCTTAATTTCTTGTGATTTTCTTCCAAATTATTTCCGTACAAAATGCGGTGCTGTTTGCGAATCTTTGAAATATGTCATCATCATGCAGTAAAGCACGTTGAATATATGAACCCTGTTCATCTCATCATCCTCAA
>JAZOCX010000081.1:0-19943 GCA_045596725.1 Eubacteriales bacterium | reverse complement strand
AATACGGAAACGATGATGATCGGGTGGACGAGATCGCGTCCTGGATTACCGAGTTCTTCTATGCCGAGCTGTGTAAGACCCCGACCTACCGCCACGCGAAGCACACCCTGTCGGTGCTGACCATTACCTCGAACGTTATGTACGGTAAGAATACCGCCGCCACCCCTGACGGACGTAAGGACGGCGAGCCCTTTGCCCCCGGTGCCAACCCCATGCACAACCGTGAAGAAAACGGTGCATTGGCATCGCTTAACTCGGTGGCCAAATTGGATTACGACGATTGCCGAGACGGCATTTCCAACACCTTCTCCATCACCCCCGACGCTTTGGGTCGCAGCGAAGAGGAGAGAGTGGATAACCTTGTTTCGATTCTCGACGGCTATTTCGCCAAGAAAGCCCACCATATCAATATCAACGTTTTGAGCCGTGAAACGTTAATGAAAGCCTATGAAAACCCCGAAGCCTATCCGAACTTAACCATTCGCGTATCGGGCTATGCTGTTAACTTCAACAAACTTTCCCGAGAGCAACAGCGTGAGGTTATCAGCCGTACCTTCCACGAGTCGTTATGATGGGACGGATTCATTCCTTTCAAAGTTTAGGCACGCTCGACGGGCCGGGTGTTCGCTTCGTTGTCTTTGCGCAGGGTTGTCCTTTGCGATGCGCCTGCTGTCATAACCCCGATACCTGGGCTTTTGACGGGGGACGGGAAGTAACCCCGCAGGAGATACTGGAAAAGGTATTGCGTTGCCGAGAGTATTTCGGGGCGCAGGGTGGCATCACCTTTTCGGGCGGTGAGCCCTTGTGTCAGCCCGCCTTTGTCCGTGAAACCTTTACGCTGTGTAAAGAGCAGGGGATCCATACCTGCCTCGATACCTCGGGCTGTCTGTTAAACGACGAAATAAAAGAACTGTTGGCAGTAACCGATCTGGTACTGCTCGATATGAAGTATACCAACCCCGATGATTATCGTCGGTATGTCGGCTGTGAGCAGGAAAAGGTGTTTGAATTTTTAGATTATCTCAATGCTCAGCACATCAAAACGGTACTAAGACAAGTCATCATCCCTTCGGTCAACGATACCGAGGAAAACGTCTCTTTATTACAAGAGATTCGGGGAAAATACCCCTGCATCGAAAAGGTGGAGTTGTTGCCCTTTAAGAAAATGTGTCAGGTGAAATACGACAGTATGGGGCTGACCTTTCCTTTTGCCGACCGTCCCACCCCCACCAAACAAGAGATGCAAAAATGGTCGAATATGCTGGCAAAAAGGGTATAAATATACAAGAAAGTCTTGACAATAAGGGCTTTTGCGTATAATGTTATAAAATAGAATATAATTTTTATAGGAGGAAAACAATGAAAAAGGTACTTGCACTTATTTTGTCGATTGTTATGGTTTGTTCCTTGGCCGCTTGCGGTCAGACCGCCGGTGATGAAACTATCACTATCGGTGTTGTTCAGCTGATTCAACACGTAGCGCTGGATGCTGCTACTCAGGGCTTTATTGATACACTGAAAGCCGAATTCGGCGATAAGGTCGTTATCGACGTGCAGAACGCTTCGGGCGAAGCCACCAACTGCACCACGATTGTAAACGGCTTTGTTTCTTCGAAGGTTGATCTGATTATGGCCAACGCTACTGCCGCTTTGCAGGCAGCCCGTGAAGGCACGGCTGATATCCCCGTTCTCGGCACCTCGGTTACCGACTATGCTACCGCTCTCCAAATTGATAATTGGAACGGCACCGTAGGCGGCAACGTTTCGGGTACAACCGACCTGGCTCCCCTGGATAAGCAGGCGGAGATGATCAAGGAACTCTTCCCCAACGAAAAGAACGTTGGCCTGCTTTACTGCTCGGCTGAGCCTAACAGCAAATATCAGGTAGACGTGATTAAGGGTTACCTGACCAATATGGGTTACACCTGCACCGAGTATGCTTTCACCGATACCACCAACGTAGCTTCGGTTGCCCAGTCGGCTGCCGATGCATCGGACGTTATCTATATTCCTACTGACAATACCGCCGCTAACAACACCGAGGCGATTGCTAACGTTGTGATCCCTGCCAAGGTTCCCGTTGTAGCCGGCGAATCCGGTATTTGCAGCGGTTGCGGTGTTGCAACGCTCAGTATTGATTATTATGATCTTGGTGTTGCCACCGGTAAGATGGCTATCCAGATCCTCAAAGGCGAAGCCAACATTTCTGATATGCCCGTACAGGCTGCCGGCGAAGCCACCAAGAAATACAACGCCGCTAACTGCACCGCATTGGGCTTGACCATGCCCGAAGGCTATACGGCTATTGAGGACTAATTACGTATGAATTTTTTAAGCGCACTTGCTAATGCCGCCCCCGGCGCCGTAGCGCAGGGTTTTATATGGGGCATTATGGCGATCGGTGTGTATATCACCTATCGTATTTTAGATGTGGCCGACCTTACCGTTGACGGAACAATGTCAACGGGCGGTTGTGTTGCCGTTATGTTTATGATGGCGGGCTGGAATCCGTGGATTGCCTTGCTGATGGCCTTTCTTTCGGGCATGGCGGCGGGGTTGATTACGGGCTTTTTCCACACCCGTTGCGGTATCCCTGCCATTTTGTCGGGTATTTTGACCCAGTTGGCGCTCTATTCGATCAATTTGCGCATTATGCTTGGTCGTGCCAATACGGCAATCAGCGTTATGAAATACGATCTGCTGGTTTCTCAGCGTTATGTTCGAGAAATGAATTTCAATATTTTCGGCAAGGAATATAACCCTCTGCCGCTGTTGTTGGTTGTGGTGTTTGTGCTGATCTTGGCGCTGTATTGGTTCTTCGGCACCGAAAAGGGCGCTTCTTTGCGTGCCACCGGCTCCAATCCGAATATGGCTCGTGCGCAGGGTATTAACACCAACAGCAATATCGTACTGGGTCTGATGATCTCCAACGGTATCGTGGCGGTAGCCGGTGCGCTTTTGGCACAGTTCCAAGGCGGTGCCGACGTCAACAACGGCCGTGGCGCTATCGTTATCGGTCTGGCCGCCGTTATCATCGGCGAGGTGCTGTTCGGCAAGATCTTCCGCAATTTCGGCTTGACACTGCTGTCGGTCGTATTGGGTGCGGTTGTCTATTACTTAGTTATTCAGATTATTTTGCTTATCCCCGACCCTGCCAACCCCGTGGCAAAACTCATTGATACCAATGACTTGAAGCTGATCACGGCGGTATTGGTCGGTCTGTTTCTGGCCATTCCCTATTGGTCGGGCAAGGTCTTCCACAAAAAGAAGAAGGGGGATAAGGACAATGCTTAAACTCGAAAAAGTATTCAAAACCTTTAACCCCGGCACCGTGAACGCCAAAACGGCGCTGAATGGTTTGGATTTAACCTTGAACAAGGGCGATTTTGTAACGGTAATCGGAGGCAACGGTGCCGGTAAATCGACCATGCTCAACGCCGTCGCCGGTGTCTTTTCGGTCGATGAAGGCCATATCTTTATTGATGGGAAGGACGTTACCAAGCTTCCCGAATATAAGCGTGCCGCTTATTTGGGGCGTGTGTTTCAGGATCCGATGATGGGTACGGCTCCCTCGATGCAGATTGAAGAAAATCTGGCGTTGGCGGCTCGCCGTGGCAAACGCAGAGGTCTGCGCTGGGGCATTACCGCCGCCGAGCGTGCTTCCTATGTCGATTTACTCGCCGATCTGGAACTTGGCTTGGAAGATCGGTTAACGGCAAAGGTAGGTCTGTTGTCGGGCGGTCAGCGTCAGGCGTTGACCTTGATTATGGCCTCTTTGCAAAAGCCGAAACTGCTTTTGCTGGATGAGCATACCGCCGCTCTCGACCCGAAAACGGCGGCAAAGGTACTCGAATTATCCCGTCGCATCGTCGAGAAGGATAATCTGACTACCCTGATGATCACTCACAATATGAAGGATGCCTTGACCTACGGTAACCGTCTGATTATGATGGATGCCGGTCGTGTGGTGCTCGACGTGTCGGGCGAAGAAAAGCAGAAGTTGACCGTTCCTCAGCTCATTGAGTTTTTCGGCAAGGCCAGCAGCGAAGCCACAGATAAAATGTTATTGTCATAAAACCAATGCCTCCTCTTGCGGAGGCATTGCTTTTTTGGTATACTGTACCAAAAGGAGTGATAGAATGCTTTTGATGGGACAAATGAGAACAGTCTTTTTCATCGCCTATGGATTGACCGGGCTATTTATCCTGTGCGTATTCGGTTTTCTGATTGCTATGATTTTCAGTCCGAAACTGCGTGGCAAAATGATGAGCAAGCAGGTCAAAGCCACTCGCTATATGGTACAGGAAAGTAAGGACGATATGGCTACCATCGGCAAGGATATGACTGACGTGGGCGCAGAAGTTGCCGACCACGTGGTCGATGAGCACGCCGATACCATAAAAAATGTAGCCGATACCCTCTCTACCGCAACGCAGGGTGCCGTGAAGACGACCGTTTCTGCGGTTCGTGAGGGTCTGCAAAAGGATACCGCCTATTGCAAGCATTGCGGTGCGGTGATCGACCGTGATTCTAAGTTCTGCAAAGAATGCGGCGGTCAGCAGTAATTTGTTTTGGAGGATCATGGAATGAAACTCAACGGTATTGATTACGAAACCTATTTTAATAATTACCCCGATAAAGACGGCTATTTCGGCAAGTACGGCGGGGTGTATGTCGATGATAAATTGAAGGCGGCGATGGCGGAAATTACCGAAGCCTATTATTCCATCTGCCAATCGAGAAAGTTTATCGCCGAGTTGCGCCGTATCCGCAAGGAATTTCAAGGCCGTCCCACGCCCGTTACCCATTTGGAGCGCCTGTCCGATTATCTGGGCGGCAAGGTGCAGCTTTATGCGAAGCGTGAGGATCTGAATCATTCGGGCGCTCATAAGCTCAACCACTGTATGGGCGAGGCGCTGTTGGCGAAATTTATGGGCAAGAAAAAGGTTATCGCCGAAACGGGGGCAGGACAGCACGGTGTTGCCTTGGCAACCGCTGCCGCCTATTTTGGACTTAAATGCGATATCTATATGGGCAGTGTCGATATTAAAAAGCAGGCGCCCAACGTAGCCCGTATGAAGATTTTGGGTGCCAACGTGATCGAGGTTACTCACGGCTTAAAAACCTTGAAGGAAGCCGTTGACGCCGCTTTCGAAGCGTATAGTAAGGAGTATAACGACGCCATTTATTGCATCGGCTCGGTGCTGGGCCCTCATCCCTTCCCGATGATGGTGCGTGATTTCCAGAGCGTGGTCGGTATTGAGGCAAGAGAGCAGTTTATTGATATGACGGGTCATCTGCCTTCTTCGATCGTTGCCTGTGTCGGCGGCGGCTCGAATGCGGCCGGTCTGTTTGCCGGATTTCTTAACGACCCCGTGGATATTTACGGTGTTGAGCCCCTTGGCAGAGGTCCTAAACTCGGCGACCATGCCGCCAGCTTAAAATACGGCACCGAGGGCATTATGCACGGCTTTAATTCCATTATGCTTAAAGACGAAAAGGGCGAACCCGCTCCCGTCTATTCGGTTGCCAGCGGTCTGGATTATCCTTCGTCGGGTCCCGAGCACGCCTTCTTGCAGGAGATGGGTCGTGTGAAGTACGACGTGATCGATGATGAGGAAACCATCGACGCCTTTTACCGTTTGTCGAGATTGGAGGGTATTATCCCCGCCATCGAATCGGCACACGCCGTAGCTTACGGCATGAAACTTGCCAAGACGATGGATCACGGTTCGATCCTGATCAATCTCTCGGGCAGAGGCGATAAGGATATGGACTATATCATTGAAAATTACGGAATACGCGAATGATTAAACATCTGATTTTATGGAAATTAAAGGCGGGGGTTGACCCGTCGGTGAAGCAGGGCATCAAAGACGGTCTGGAAGATTTAGTCGGCGTTGTGCCGGGACTGTTGAAGGTAAGCGTTGTGTTTGACGGGCTTTCCTCTTCCACGGCCGACGTGATGCTCGACAGCGACTTTGAAAGCGAGCAGGCGTTAGAGGCCTATAAAATTCATCCCGCCCACGTAAAAGTGGCGGATGAAAGGGTGCGCCCCTTTACCGAAGTGCGCTTGTGTATGGATTATGAAATGTAAAAAAAGCAGCCGTTTTCACGGCTGCTTTTCGCATACAACAAGGAGATAGCCTTCGGGGGCGGTGGGGAAAGAAAAGTCCCACCCGTCGGGGAAGGGGGCGTCCAATAGGCGGTAGACGCCAACGCCCAGCGCCTTGGCAAGCGCCTCTTTTTTAACGAAAACAGTAAGCGGTTCATCGCCCAAGCGCTTAGTAAGAGCGGGGGAGAGGGGGCGCAGTTGCTGGATATCGACACCGATAGGACGGTCGCTGTGCACGGCAACGGCATACTCTCCGCTATGAGAAAGGGAGATATATCCCTCTTGGCAGATGGGCTTGCCTTGGGCGTTCTTGCTCCAATCATTCACCAAAGAGCGCACGGCCATATCGGCGGCAACGCACCGATATTGTGCCGGCTCCACAAGAGCGTCGCATTGCGCCCGACGCTCCTTGCTCATCTGCAAATAAGCGGTATGAAAACGCTCAAAAGAGAGCGTTTTTGTGTCAATTATAGCCATTCTCATACTGTAAATATGACATAAATGCTTGAAAAATGCAAGGGTTTATGCTTTAATAAAGACAAAACGGAACAAAAAAGGAGCTATTTATGGGCAGAAAAGACGGAAAACGTTGCAAAAATATCGATAATATGTACACCCTTATCTCCTATATTATGGTAAAACGCTCGGATGCCTGCAACTCGGTTACGGTGCGGATCCCCTTTAAGCCGATGCACGAGTATATTCTCAAAGCACGCAAGGAAGGACGCAATATCAGCCACATGGGTATGGTGATTGCCGCCTATTTGCGCACGGTTGCCGAATTCCCCGCGATGAACCGTTTTGTGGTAAATAAGAAGGTGTATTCCCATAACGATTTCACGGTGGGTATGGTGGTTCAGCGTCCCGACGGTTCGGAGGGTACGATGAGTAAAATGAAATTTGAGCTGACCGATACCATCGACGAAGTAAACGAAAAGATCAATACCTTTGTGGACAATAACCGCGAGGAAAACAGTAACTCGACCGACGCGTTGATGGCAACCCTGCTCAAAATCCCCGGTTTGGTGAATGTTGCGGTGTGGCTGATAAAATTTTTGGATCGGTACGGCTTGTTGCCCCGTGCGATTATCGACGCATCTCCCTTCCACGCCAGTATGGTTATTTCTAACCTTGCTTCCATTCGCACCCCGCATATCTACCATCATATCTATGATTTCGGCACTATCAGCCAGATCGTAACGATGGGCACGATGGAGGACGTGGCGAAAAAGCGTGGCGACCATATCGTCTTAGAACGCTATCTGCCCCTCGGCATCGTATGCGACGAGCGTGTTGCCAGTGGCTACGGTTACGCCAAGGCTTTCCACCGAATCAAGGAATATCTGGCGCATCCTGAACTACTGGAAGTACCGCCCGAGAAGGTGGTTCGTGATGAGTAAGCGAGAAGAGGCGGAAACCCTCTTTCTTGACGGTGCCAACTGCGCCCAGGCGGTTTTATGCGCCTTTTGCGATGAAACGGGGCTTGACCGTAAAACGGCCATGCGCATCGCCTCCTCCTTTGGCGGGGGTATGGGTCGGATGCGTGAAGTATGCGGTGCCGTGTCGGGTATGTTTATGGTGGCAGGTATCTTGTGCGGCTATGATGAAGACAGTCCTGCTCCCGCCAAGGCGGAGCATTATGCGCTCATCCGTGCCATGGCACAGGCCTTTTCCGAGCAAACGGGCTCTATTTTATGCCGAGACCTGCTCGATAAAAAAGCCGAGGTAGGGGGAGTTCCTGCCGAGCGTACACCGGAGTATTATCAAACACGCCCCTGCGCCCGTATGGTGGGGCTGGCCGCCGAGATTGCGGAAAAATTTACCAAAAAGTGATTAAAACGGTTCGCCTTTGCCGATACTGTCGGTGAAAGAGGTGAACCGTTTTGTTCAAAAAAATTGTTGCCGCACTCTTTTGCGGACTGATCATCACAACCCTGTTAGCTACTTATCAATCGGCAACGGCGGCCGAGGAAATGGGGCAGGATTTGCTGCGCCTGCACGTATTGGCAAATTCGGATACCGAGGAAGACCAAGCCTTAAAATACAAGGTGCGTGATGCCCTTCTTACTTATGCCGGGGATATCTTTGCCGACACCCAAAACAAGGAGCAGGCCGTTTTCTTGGCACAGCATCAATTAGATGAGTTTAAGGCGATAGCTGAGGAAACGCTTAAAGGAAAGTATGAGGTAAAGGTGAGCATTGACCACACCTTTTTCCCGACCAAGGAATACGAAAACGGTATTCGCTTACCTGCCGGATTTTACGATGCGTTGCGGGTGGAAATCGGCGAGGCCAAGGGCAAGAACTGGTGGTGTATTTTATATCCGCCCCTGTGTCTCGGGAGCAGTGTGGAATTAAACGAAATGGCGGTATCAACACAGCCGAAAGTACAGGTAAAATTTAAGCTGGTTGAACTATGGAATGAACTGGTTGCTTATATCAAAGGAGTCGGATAAATCCGACTCCTTTGTCAATGTGTGGAAATTGCGAAAATGTTGTTGAAATCAAGGGAGAAATGCGGTATGATAGAATTGTTAAATCTGTGTTGATGGTGGTACATAAATGAACAAAAGAGTACGACAAATAACAGCGCTTTTGCTGTTCATCACCATAGCGGCAGGATTGTGCGGTACATCGTCGTCAAGAGCCATCGATATGAGTAAGCGTATCGGTATGGTTACCCACGACTACGTTAACGTGCGTGATAACGCCGGCACCGCAGGCACCAACGTCATCGATCAGGTCAGCAGTGGCCTGTACGTAACGATTGTAGGCGAACAGATGGTGGGAGAGGTGTTGTGGTATCATATTTCCTACACGTCATCCGGCACCACCGTTGACGGGTGGATGACCAGCGCCTATATGCGTGAAATTACGGTGGACGGCAGTTTTGAGGAATATCTTAAATCGGCAGGCTTCCCCGAAAGTTATTGGGATAGTTTGTTAAAGCTTCACGCCGCTTTCCCGAATTGGCAATTCCAAGCCATTGATACGGGGCTGGAATGGGCGGACGTGGTGGCGGCGGAATGTAAGGCGGGCGTGAAATTGGTCCACCGCAACAGCCCCTCGCACTATATCGATTGGAATGACCCCTACATCAATACCGGTCGGGACGGCTATTATTGGGTGCAGGCATCGGATAATATCGTAAAGTATTATCTTGACCCCCGTAATTTCCTCACCGATCCCTATGTATTTATGTTTGAAAGCCAGTCTTATGACCCCGACAATCATACTATTGAGTCGGTAGAAAATATCATCAAGAATACCTTTATGAAGGCGGCCAACACCTTTGAGGCCGACGGGAAAACCTATACCCACGCCGAGGTGCTGATGATGGCGGCGCAGGCTTCGGGCGTCAGCCCCCTGCATTTGGCTTCCCGTCTGCGTCAGGAACAGGGTACGACCGGCTCGGTACTGGCGTTTGGTACGGTCAGCGGTTACGGTGGCTATTATAACTACTTTAACTACGGCGCCTATCCGAGCGGCGGAAACAGTTCGCTTGTTAACGGTGCAATTTATGCCCGCGAAGTAGCCAAAGAGTATTACGGCCCTTGGACGAATCCCTTACGTGCCATTATGGGCGGTTCGATTCTGTTGGGTAAGAATTATATCAATATTGGGCAGGATACGGTTTATTTCCAGTGCTTTAACGTGGTATATAAAAATTCTCTGTACGGGCATCAGTATATGACCAACGTGCAGGCGGGCGAAACCGAATCGCAGTTGATGCGTAATGCCTATTCCAACGAGGAATTGCAGGAAGCGTCGCTGGTGTTCAAGATTCCCGTATACAAAAATATGCCCGAGTCGCCCTGCACCCAAACGGGCGAGCCGGCTTCCCCGATCAAGACCGACTATCAGTTTAAGGGCGAGCGTGTTACCAATATTGCCCCCGCTACCACGGTACAGACATTCATCTCCAAGATCACGGTAGAGGGCGGGTCCTTCTCCCTTGCCAACGCCAAGGGCGAGGCCAAGACCGAGGGGCTTATGGCTACGGGGGATAACATTACCGTAACGATCGGTGAAGAGGCGCCGAAGGTGTATATTGCCGTGATCTTCGGCGATATCAACGGCGACGGCAAGATCAACAGCGTTGACCCGCTGATGGTTCAATCGCATATTGTCGGGAAGACAAAAATAGAGGGCATTTTCTTAGAATCGGCCGATATCAACGGCGACGGCAAGGTCAACAGTGTTGACCCGCTGATGGCGCAATCCCATATCGTCGGCAAAACCACCATTAAGCAAGCGAGGTAAGAAACGATGAAACAGATAAAAAAATTAACGAGTTTTCTGCTTGTTATCGCCCTTTTGGTGGGGGTAGGCATCCACGCCAATGCGGCAACGGCTAAACTGTCGCTGAGCGGTGTTACCTCGGTTACGGTCGGCAAGACCTTTACCGTGAAAGCCACCCTTTCGGCGGCGAACGTTGCCTCTTTTACCGGCAAGGTGTCTTTTGATTCTGCGAAACTTACCTGCACCGCCGCCACCATTTCTACCGGCAATCCGATGGTGCAGATCAATAAGGATAACGTCGTGGCTACCTGGACCAACGTAAACGGACAGTCCTCGGTCGTTATCACGCTGACATTTAAGGCGATCGCAACGGGCAGTGTTAAGATCAGTTTCGGTGTTTACGATTGCTATGATTCGGCTTTCCAAGAGATTACCGTGTCTTCGAGTGCTTCAAGTACCGTGAAGATCAACGCCGTATCCTCCTCGGCCAGCCAATCCTCGTCCAAGCCCAGCCAATCTTCTTCCAAGACCAGTCAGTCGTCCAAGCCCAGCCAGTCTTCGTCTAAACCCAGCTCTCAGGCGCCTTCTTCGAGCGAACAGTCGTCTCAGCCCGAAATACCGCCTGCACCTATTCAGATTACCGTTAACGGTGCGGATAAGCAGGTTGTTACCTCTTTGGTGGGCATTGAGATCCCGAGGGATTTTGAAATCCGTCAGGACGAATATATGGGACAAACGGTTGACGTGGCAACCGGCATTAACGAAGAAATTATGTTGATGTATCTCACCGATTTGGACGGCACCAACGGTGCTTTCTATCAGTATATCCGTTCACAAAACGCTTTTTATCCGTTTTTGCGTATTCAAATTGACGCGAAAAGTTATTCCATCGTGCCCATGCCGGAATCCTTGATCCTGCCTGCGGGCTGGACCGAGGCGACGGTGTCTTACGGCGGGCGTCAGATCCCCGTTTTGTCGAGCGAGGATGAAGCCTATCACGGATATTATCTTGTCTATGCATCCAATGCCAAGGGCGAGGTGAATTTCTATTTGTTTGACACCGAGGATGAAACGTTACAGCGTTACATATTACCCTCGGGCGACGTACAGACGAATACCCCTGCCGAGAGCGGGAATAATGTATTTGAGCGTATTTTGGCCGACCGTGAAATCTTCTTGATCGTATTAACGGCGATCACCCTTGCCGTTTTGGTGGGTGCCGCATGGCTCTTGGTGCACGTTACCCGATCCCATTCGGTTGTCAGCCACAAAAAACGCAAGGCAAAAGAAGAGAAAATCGCTCGTAAACTCGAAAAACGTGCCAAACGTGCCGCCGGAAAAAATCAAGTTGAGCGGCAAAAGCCGGAAATCAGCAGTTTTGAAACGGGCGAAATAGAATAATAACAAGGGGCGGCAGAGAACTTCTTTGCCGCCTTTGATTTGGTATAACGACTTGATTTTTTGAACAAACTATGATATAATTGTAACGATTTTGCGAAAGGGACGGAATAATGAAGTTAGATTATAAACGTACGGTGCTTGTCGGCTTGGCGTTTTTCGCCATTTCGGCGTTCTGGCAGATGTATGACAATATTATTCCCAAGATCTTAGAGAATACCTTTGACTTGGGTGAAACGGCAACCGGCATCGTTATGGCGATGGACAACGTTTTAGCGTTGGTGTTATTGCCGGTTTTCGGTGCATTGTCCGACCGTGCAGGGCGTCGTATCCCTTTTATCGTAGTGGGTACGATCTTATCGGTGGTATTGACGATTTCGCTTATTTTTCTCAATGCACCGACCCGCTTGGTACCCTTTTTATGCGTATTGGGTGCGCTCTTGTTGTCGATGAGCCTTTATCGCTCGCCGGCTGTGGCGCTGATGCCCGACGTTACGCCCAAGCCCTTGCGCAGCCGTGGTAATGCGGTGATCAATCTGATGGGCTCGGTTGGTGGCGGATTTACCCTGGTTGCTACTATTTTGCTGGTTAAAAAAGACGCAAACGGTGTCGAAAATTACACCAGTTTGTTTATTACTGTCGCCGTTGTGATGGCGATTGCCGTCTTCGTAATGGTGCTGACGGTGAATGAAAAGGTGCTCAAACAGAATATGATCGATATCAATTACGGTGTCGACCCCTCTGTGGAAGAGCGCTCGGAGAGTTCGTCGGATAAACTGCCCCGTGACGTGCGTCGCAGTTTGATTTTGATTTTGGTTTCGGTTGCTTTGTGGTTCTTTGCCTACAATGCTATTACCACCGCTTTCAGCCGTTACGCTGAAAACGTATGGGGTATGGGCACCGGTGCGGCATCGGTCTGCTTAATGGTGGCGATGGTGGCGGCACTGATCGGGTTTATTCCCATCGGTCATCTCTCGGCACGTCTTGGCAGAAAACGCACCATTTTGATCGGCGTGGCGACCCTTACCATAGCCCTGGGTGTAGCGGCGCTGTTTGCCCGTAACTTTACCTGGTGGTTCTATCCCTTGTTTGCGCTTGTCGGTATCGGCTGGGCGGCAATTAACGTAAACTCCTTCCCGATGGTCGTTGAGATCAGTAAATCGGGGGATATCGGTAAATATACCGGCTATTATTACACCTTCTCCATGGCCGCTCAGATCTTAACGCCTGTGTTGTCGGGTGCTTTGATCGAGTCGGTGGAAAAGGCAACCGGCAGTGTGGTGGAGGGATACAGCGTCCTCTTCCCCTATGCCTTTGTTTTCTCGGCACTTGCCTTTGTAACGATGAGTTTTGTTCGCCACGGCGATGTAAAGCCTGAGCTCTCCTCTAACTTGGAGATGCTGGGAGGAGGGGACGACTAATGCCTTGGTATGCTATTTTATCTTTTATCCTGCTAGGTATTTTTGGCATTGTATCGCTTTTGTTTTTGTTTGCGGTGAAACCCAACCGCCGTCGCGATGCTTCGGATTTTACGGGTGTATTCTTTGCTCACCGCGGTTTACACGACGGCACCGGTAAGATCCCCGAAAACTCGATGGTGGCCTTTGCAAGAGCGAAGGAGGCGGGGTATGGCGTAGAGTTTGACGTGCAGATGACCAAAGATAAAAAGCTGGTCGTATTCCACGACCAGACCTTAAAGCGTATGTGCGGTGTTGATGTCAAACTTAACACCTTGACCTATGAGGAGTTGCAGCAGTACACCCTGCTTGACGGAGAGGAGAAGATCCCCACGCTGGCGCAGGTGCTCGACTTTTTAGAGGACGTGCCCATTTGCTGTGAGCTGAAATATTATCGCAAGCTGGATGATCCGGAACTTTGTGAAATGGTAGATGCGTTACTGAATACTTACAAGGGCTCGGTGTGTGTGGAATCTTTCAGTCCCTTTATAGTGCGCTGGTTCCGCAAGAACAATCCTTCCCGCATCCGCGGTCAGCTGGCGTCCAATTTGGAATTTGAAGAACTGCCCTATTGGGTGCACGTGGCGGTGGGGCATTTGGTGATCAACATCATTTCCCGCCCCGACTTTGTTTCCTATCATTTTGCCGACCGTACCATTGGTTTACGTATTTGTCGCAGAGTCTTCAAACCCTTGCTGTTCGGCTGGACCTTCCGTGATAACGAAGAGATTCGGGAGAGTGCCGAAAAGGGGTATCAATCCTTTATTTTTGAACATTGTTTGCCTGAGGATGAATTGATTATCGAATAAAAAAACCGGAGCGAAAGCTCCGGTTTTTCTTATTTCAGTTTTATGAGTTTGATGGCGGTTGGTAACAGTGCCGTTGCTAACAGCGCACCCACGATACCCGCCAGCCATTGGCCGTTGGCCGTCTCGGCAAGAAGCATTTGTTTGCCAATCTCATAGCCGGCTTCGTCGTAAACGTTTTCAAACATCATAACGACCTTAATCAGCGTTCCGTTGCACAATCCAAGCCCGATAAAGGCCCAGCGCACAAGAAAATTCACAACACCGCCGCCGATGTTACCCCACAGCTGATATTTCGGCCATTTGCGCATAACGATCATCGAAACGAGCAACATAAAGCAACCGCCCATGACCTCGGGGATCATTAACAACGGGCTATACATACCCATAATCAAAAAGCGGATCACGGGGAAGATGAAGGCAAGCACACAGGCGCCGTAAAGCTTTTTGGTAAGACCGAAAGCGATAAATAACAGCGTATTGAGGAAGATGGCGGCTAACAAGGTGTCAATTTGCACACCCAGTACCTGCGCATCGGGCAGGAAGGCACACAACAGCATCAGTACGGCTGCAACGATGGTAACGGCGGTAAGCTTAAAAAAGTTTTCTACCCAAGGTTTCATCGGTATCACTCCAATTCTTGTTGTTCGTCAAGCGTTTTTTCATAAGCGCCCAGAAACTTATCGCAAAAAATCTCGGCTTCGGGGCAGTTAAGATTTTCTAATTTTTTCAGTGTGGCGGCACGGGCACCTGCAAATTCAGTATTACCGCTTTTTAACTCTTCCACACACTTAATATACGCATCAAGTACGTCGGCCGCTTTAACAAGGCGTTTGGTCTGCTCGTCCTCGCAATAAAGCAGGTCGGCATACACTTCTTGCATTTCACGGGGGAGCATGGCAAGGAGTGTGTCCTTCGCATCGTTTTCCGCTTCCTGAATAGCGGCACGAAGGGCGGGCGAAAAATATTTTACGGGGGTGGGCATATCGCCGGTGATAATTTCTTCGGCATCGTGGTACATCGCCACCGCCGCCAAATGCTCGGGATCGGCGTTCCCGCCTAAGTAGACGTTATTGATAACCCCCAATGCGTGGGCTAACATAGCCACCGAATGGGAGTGCTCTTGAATATTCTCGGTGGAGGTGTTTTTCATCAACCCCCAACGATTGATATATTTCATACGGGATACGAATGCAAAAAATTGATCTTTCATAGTCAGCCTCCGTTTTTTCTATTATATGCCATATTCGGTATATTTTCAAGTATTAGCGAGTTTTTTACGAAAAATTGACCTCATTCCTTGATTTTATTGTAAAAATACGATAATATATAAGATAACGCAAAGTTTAGCGGAGGAATAAGAATGTCAAGACAACTGAGTAAAACTTATGACCCCTCGCAAATCGAGGATAAACATTACGAGCAATGGGTAGAGCGCGGCTATTTTACTGCTAAGCCCGACCCTGATAAAAAGCCCTTTACCATCGTCATTCCGCCCCCGAATGTTACGGGGCAGTTGCACATGGGCCACGCCCTTGACGAAACCACGCAGGATATCTTAATCCGTTATAAGCGGATGCAGGGCTATGCCACCCTCTGGCTCCCCGGTACCGACCATGCGGGTATTGCTACCCAAATCAAGGTTGAGGAAAATCTCCGCAAGGAAGAGGGGCTCACCCGCCACGATATTGGCCGTGAAGAGTTCTTAAAGCGCACCTGGGCGTGGAAGGAGCAGTACGGCAACCGGATCATCAATCAGCTCAAAAAATTGGGCAGTTCCTGCGACTGGTCGAGAGAACGCTTTACGATGGACGAAGGCTTTTCCCGTGCCGTGAAAAAGACCTTTGTTGACCTGTATAACAAGGGACTGATCTATAAGGGCAACCGCATCACCAACTGGTGTCCCCATTGCGTTACCGCTCTTTCGGATGCCGAGGTTGAGTATAAGGACAGCCCCGGTAACTTCTGGCATATTCGCTATCAGGTAAAGGATAGCGATGAATTCTTAACCGTTGCCACCACCCGTCCCGAAACGATGCTCGGCGATACGGCGATTGCCGTTCATCCCGAGGACGAGCGTTATGCGCATTTGGTGGGGAAGACGGTCATTCTGCCTCTGGTAGAACGTGAGATTCCCGTTGTTGCCGATGAATACGTGGAGCGTGAGTTTGGCACGGGTGCCGTTAAGATCACCCCCTGCCACGACCCGAACGACTTTGAGGTGGGCAAGCGCCACAATCTCGAAGAGATCAAGGTCATGGACGATCACGCCTGCATTATCAACGGCGGTAAGTATAACGGGCTGACCCGTGAAGAGGCAAGAAAGCAGATCGTTGCCGATCTCGAAGCGGGCGGATACCTCATTAAGGTTGAGCCGATCAGCCATAACGTCGGTCATTGCTACCGTTGCGGAACGGCCGTTGAGCCTCTGGCAAGCGAGCAGTGGTTTGTTAAGATGGAGCCTCTGGCCGGTCCCGCTATGGACGTGGTTCGTGACGGCACCATTAAATTTGTACCCAACCGTTTCTCGAAAATCTACTTAAACTGGATGGAAAATATCCACGATTGGTGTATTTCCCGCCAGTTGTGGTGGGGGCACCGTATCCCTGCCTATACCTGCGCTACGTGTGGCAAGATGGTAGTTTCGGCAGAGGATGTAACCGTTTGTCCCACCTGTGGCAGTGAGCATATGACGCAGGATCCCGACGTGCTTGATACCTGGTTTTCCTCGGCGCTCTGGCCCTTCGGCACCCTCGGCTGGCCCGAAAACACCGATGATCTCAGCTATTTCTATCCTACGTCCACCCTCGTTACGGCATACGATATTATTTTCTTCTGGGTTGCCCGCATGATCTTTTCGGGCGTGGAGCATACCGGCAAAGCGCCTTTTGATACCGTCTTTATCCACGGCTTGGTGCGTGATGCGCAGGGTCGTAAGATGAGTAAGAGTTTGGGCAACGGTATTGATCCGCTGGAAGTGATCGAGCAGTATGGCGCCGATGCGCTCCGCTTTGCGCTCGTTACCGGTAACTCGCCGGGTAACGATATGCGTTTCTCTCCCGAAAAGATCGAGGCGGCGAGAAACTTTGCCAATAAGCTGTGGAATGCGGCTCGCTTTACCTTGATGAACCTTACTATTGAGGAGCCTGCCCTGCCCGAAAATCCCACCAATGACGATAAGTGGATCTTGTCTAAGTTTAACGATACCGTAAAAGCGGTAACCGAGAACCTCAATAAATACGAGCTCGGTACGGCTTTGGCGAATCTGTATGAATTCCTTTGGGACTATTTTTGCGACTGGTATATTGAACTGGTCAAGCCCCGTCTGTTTGAATCCAATCCCGACGAGCAGGATCGCATCGATGCTCAGCGCACTCTTACCCACGTACTGTCGGGTACTTTGCAACTGTTGCATCCCTTTATGCCCTTTATCACCGAAGAGATCTGGCAGAGCCTGCCTCACAAGGGCGAGAGCATCATGATCTCCGATTGGCCCAAGTACGATCCCGCCCTCTCCTTCCAAAAGGAGCAGGACGATACCGACCGTGTGATTGCACTGATTCGTGCCATCCGTAACCGCCGTGCCGAAATGAACGTTCCGCCTTCGAAAAAGGCAACCGTGTATATTCAGACCGATTATCCCGATGCTTTTAAGGGCAGTGAGATGTCCTTTGTTCGTTTGGCAAGTGCCGAAAAGGTGGTTATCGGGGAGATGGACGGCGAAGGCGTTATCGTAGTAACCGATTCGGCTAAGGCCGTTATTCCTATGGACGAGCTGATCGACCGTGAAAAGGAACTGGCGCGTCTTACCAAGGAAAAGGAAAAGATCGAAAAAGAAATTGCTATGGCGCAAGGTAAACTCAGCAACGAAAGCTTTGTTGCCAAAGCCCCTGCTCAGCTTGTAGAGAAGGAAAAAGAAAAGCTGGTTCGCTTTAAGGAAGCGCTGGCAAATCTTAACGAATCCATTAAAAAACTCAGTTAAGGAGCGAAAAAATGACCGAAGCACGACGGTATATCCATTCGCGCACCCATCTCGGCTCCCGTTTGGGGCTGGAACGTATTTCTCAGCTGTTGGAGCGATTGGGAAATCCTCATAAAAAACTGAAATTTATCCACGTGGCGGGTACCAACGGCAAGGGGTCGACGACTACCTTTATCGCCAATATCCTCACCGCCGCAGGCTACCGTACGGGGCGGTATATCTCGCCTTACGTATTGGAATTTAACGAGCGCATCTCGATCGACGGCGTTAATATCAGCGACGATGAATTGCAAGAGGTTATTGATAAGATTCGTCCCATTGTCGATTCGATGCAGGATGACGTTACCGAGTTTGAGTTGATCACCGCCGCCGCTTTATACTACTATGCGCAAAAAGAGTGCGACGTGGTAGTATTGGAAGTGGGGCTCGGCGGCCGCTTTGATGCGACCAACGTGATCCCTGCGCCTTTGTGTGCGGTTCTTGCCAAAATTTCTTACGACCATATGCAGTATCTCGGCAATACCCTGCCCGAGATCGCCTTTGAAAAGTGCGGTATCATCAAAGAAGGCAGTGCCGTTATCAACTACCCCTTCCAGTTTGACGGGGCTACCGAGGTGATCGAGCGCATTTGCCGTGATAAGCAGGTGCCGTTGCTTGGCGCTAAGTTAGAGCATTTGGAGATCATTAAGAGCGATATTAACGGCTCGATCATCGACTACCGTGGTAAGGTGATGAAGGTGCCTCTGGCGGGACGACATCAGATCTATAACGCCGTAACGGCGATTGCCGCCATTGAATATTTGGCGATGGAAAAGGATTTCACCATTTCCCTTTCTCATATTGAAAAGGGCATCAAGAACACCTTTTTCCCCGCTCGTTTGGAAGTATTGCGCCGTGAGCCCTTGGTGATTTTGGACGCTGCCCATAACGAAGACGGTATGCGCACCCTCTGTGCCGCTATTGAGAGTTATGTAGAGCAACGCCCCGTTGTGGCGCTCTTTGGCGTATTTTCCGATAAGGACTATACCAAGGAATTGGAATTGCTGGCCCCCCGTGTCCATCGCTTTATTACTCTCACCCCCCACGACCCCCGTGGCTTGTCGGGTAGGGAGTTGGCTAAGCTGTGTGAGAAAACAGGCAAGCCCACCCAGTACGTGGAGGACTATGCCGAGGCCTATGCTCTTGCCTTGGAACAGGCAGGGCAGGGCGGTTGTGTCGCTATATGCGGTTGTATGCACATGGCAAGCGATTTACGTGCGATGATTTTGAAATAAGTCGACAGGCTTTGCGAAAATTCACCCATCAATAAGACTATCATAACAATGGTAGTCTTATTTTTTTATGTGAAAGGCAGTGAAAATATGCAAATTACGACCCATCGAGAAGAGGATATTTTAATTATCACGATGGTGGGGGAGATGGATCACCATAACCTCATCAACGTCAGCTCCCGCATCGACCCGCTCATTAAGTCTGAAAAACCGCCCGTGGTCATTCTGGATATGAGCGGGGTACCCTTTTGCGACAGTTCGGGTATTGCGGCGGTGTTGGGACGCTATAAGATCGTGCGTAGTTGGGGCGGTCGGTTACTGCTCCACGGCATTACCCCGCAGGTGAGAAAGGTACTGAATTTAGGAGGCATATTTAATTTAATCAAGGAGGTGCGCGCATCATGAAGATCGCCAATCGCATTCAACTCACATTTCCCAGCCGTTCGGCAAACGAGGGCTTTGCCCGTCTGGCTATTTCCGGCTTTGTATCCCAGCTTGACCCCACCGTGGACGAGCTTGCCGAGCTCAAAACGGTTATCTCCGAGGCGGTAACCAACTGTACCGTTCACGCCTATAAAGATACCATCGGCTTAATTTACATAACCGCCCGCTACTCCGACGAGGGCGAGGTCTGGATCACGGTCAAGGATTGCGGTTGCGGAATTGAAGATA
>JAZOCX010000080.1:0-5353 GCA_045596725.1 Eubacteriales bacterium | reverse complement strand
ATAGAGGACGGATTTTTCTATGGAGCTGATAACCAGATTCGAACTGGTGACCTCATCCTTACCAAGGATGTGCTCTACCTACTGAGAAGTCGGAGGCCAAGCGGTCTTAGGAAGACAAGAGAGACTAACAACTCCTTGGCTCACAGAACGACATGGCTACGATCCGACTTATAGAGGACGGATTTTTCTATGGAGCTGATAACCAGATTCGAACTGGTGACCTCATCCTTACCAAGGATGTGCTCTACCTACTGAGCTATATCAGCAAATTGGAGACCTACTTGATTTTCGGCCCCCGCAAATGGCAGGGGCAGAAGGGATCGAACCCTCGGCACTCGGTTTTGGAGACCGATGCTCTACCAGCTGAGCTATACCCCTGTATAGCATCTCTTGACGCTTAACCATTATACATTATGCCAATAGGCTTGTCAATAGATATTTTTCAAAAAAAGAGGGCAAAATGCCCTCTTTTTTTACTTATTTCTTAGGTTTTTAACCTTCTCTACAAGCGGATCGGGAGGAATCTCATCTACATTCTCTACATCCTTAGCGGAATTGTGGGGAATGGTCTTCCACTGTGCCTTAGGACGGACAATCGACGCAACCGCAATCACCGACGTGGGCAATATAAATATGGGAAACATCAACACGCTGCGCCACATACGAACAGCCGGCTTTCCGTCATAAATCAAGGCAATGGCGGCAAGTGCAATGACGGCCAACGTCGAACCGACAACCATCAGCGCAGCCAAGAGTAAAATGCGAAGCGGTGCTCCGACCAGCGCCAGCCACAACGAATAAGGAATCATGGCGGCAAACATAGCCGTTTGCGCTACCGGCAACAATAAAAAGCAGAGCATATCAAAGCCTTCCAAAAAACGGTGCTTCATCAATTTTGCCGCTTGTCGCCACAGTTTCAACCCACACTGCACACCGCCCACTTCCCAGCGATGGAATTGCGAGAAGAAAAAGCGGAGCTTTGTGGGCTGTTCATCATAAAAACGGGCATCTCGGATAATGCCGATCCTGGCACCCTTCATACGAGCCATGCAGGAAAATTCACAGTCTTCGGTAATGGTAGACGTCTGCCAGCCATCCTTCACCAACTCACGGCGTACCGCAAAGCCGGTACCGTGAACGTTGCAGGAAAGGCCGAAATTGCAACGAACCGAATCGTGCAAACGCATAACGATTGACCAGAAAATATCATAACAACCGCTCACCCAAGAGTCGTGCGGGTTTTTTGCCATACGCCAACCGCTGACCACGTCATAGCCGGCGTTAAGACCGCCGTTTAATTTGGCGAGAAAATCATTAGGCAAAAGATTATCGGCATCGACAACCATATACGCATCAAACTGCTCGGCATAACGGGTATTCACATACTCGGTAACCATTTCAAGCGGAAAGCCCTTGCCCTGACGCTCTTTATCAAAGCGCTCCAAGACTTCACAACCCATATCACGGGCTACTCCCGCCGTATTATCGGTACAGTTATCGGCAACGCAGAAAATCTTATATTTATCTTTGGGGTAGTTTTGCTTTTGAATCGAATCGATCAAATTGCAAATGACTTCCTCTTCATTACGGGCACATATCATAATGGCAAAAGAATTCTCTTTGCCCTCTTTCCCTACGATCTTACGCAAAGGCAAAAAGCCTCGAATACCCATAATAACCTGCCATCCCATAATCGGGAGCCAAATCAACGTACAGACTCCCGCCAACGCAAGACAGATGGCCGGAAGTACGTTATGTATGAAAATGTCCATGCTTATCCCCCTTAGGAAATATGAACATATTATAACATAACTTTTAATATTTGTCTATCTTGTTTTTGAATATCCTCTCCTATTTTGACAAAAACTAACGGCGAGGTGAATACTATGAAGCGTAAAAAAGAAATAAAACTCCCCTCCCGAGAACCCGCCTATGAAACCTATGCTCTTGCCGATGAAAAGCGGGTTACGCCTTGGGGTACCTCCATTCCTTCTGAGGACGGCGTGGCTCGGATGCGTGATTGGAGCAAGGAAAACAAGCAATAAAAAAGGATGCCAAACGGCATCCTTTTTATATTACTGAACTTCAAGGGCGTTGATAATATCCTGATCAACCAGCACCTTATGCGCTTCTTCTAATTTCTTGTACTGTTCGGTGTACTCATCTTCAATGATGAGATCACGGATGGTGGTCTGCCATACGGGCAGGTCGCTGCCGACAAAGTACATAATATGGCTGCCGTAATCGGTATCAACAATACCGGTGTCGCCCGCCTTACGTGCTTTATCAAAGCACCAATCATTGAAGGTGGTAACCATCTGGCCCTCATAAACGCCGGTATAGATACCGCCGGCACCGTAATTGCTGTCATCGGTGTACTTCATAGCCAACTCAGCAAAAGACTCTTCGGTCTTATCGCCCTTCTGCCACTGCTCGTACAGTTTTTCAGCCTGCTTGCGGGCCGCTTCCTTGGTAACCGAACCGTCCTGCGACTGGATCAGCAAATGACGAATGGATACGGTGGCCTTTTCGTTGAGATAAGGAGCTGCCGTAAGCATATAAACGGTGAGGTAATGCGACTCTTCATCGTGAACAACCTTAAAATCATTTACCAGCGTATCCTTATTAAAGAGCCACTTGGCTACCTCTTCATCCACGGAAGTATAAGCGGCAGCCGTCTTCTTATAATCCTCTGCCTTCTTGGCGGTTTGACCCTCGGCGGTAATCGAATTCAAATAATCTTGTAATTTCTGCTTAAATTCCGCCTCGGTCTTTGCCGTTTTAACGGTTGCAACAAGTGCCTGCGCCTCATCAAGAGAAACCTTTTCTTCTGCTAAGGTTTCATCCTTTTCAGGAACCTCATAGGCAAAGGTGTAGCTGTAATAATCGACCAGCTGGGCATCCTGAGGATTTTTAGCATAATAATCGTTGATTTCTTGGGCGGTAGGAGTCATACCGTCTCGTAACGTGAGCTGATATTTGGAAGCCAACTGGGACAGCTTCATGCACTCCAATACATCCTGCTCCTTAACACCGCGACCGAGAAAAGAATTCTTCGCAATGGCTTTTGCACGATAGGCAATGGCATCTTCTTCTGCCTCGGTTAAGGCAACGTTATTCTCAACAGCAGCCTCTGCCAATACCAGCCACTGGGTAACGTTATCTTGTGCGCCCTTTGCGAAATAATCATACCAGGTAATGGTCTTGTTGTCCTCGTCGGTAGTGTACTGCTCTTTGAGGTTCTTAGACGTATTAAGTCCGTAATAGGAAACGTAATCGCCATAGCTGATGACGAAGTTTGCATACTGATTATAAATCAGATAACTCATCATACTGCCGTTTACGTCAAAATTTTCAGTGCTCATAACGATCTGCTTGCGCTGTTCAATACCCGAATTACGGTAGGCATTCACAGCCGCCATCGCAACGATACCCAATACAAGTACCGCAACAATCAAAATCGTAACGACTCTTTCTGCTCTTTTCTTCTTTTTCTGCGCCTGCTCACGGATCATAACTTCCGCTTTCTTTTCAGCGTTATTGGCGCGACTTCTTGCACCTTTTCCCATAATTATTTGTTCCTTTCTCTTACGGAATATTTTTATTATACATAATTAGCCTGTTGTTTTTGTGAAGGGTTTCTGAATTATTCCAATTTGAGCTGTTGCTCGGTATCGTTTTCACCGAGTAACTTCGGCGCCGCCGGCAAGGTCTTGGAACGATAATGATATTCTTTATTCAGACGCCCCTTCTGATACGGCTCCACCGCCAATACCGACTGCTTCTTACCCAAGGTAATAACAACCGTGCCCTGAGAAGAACGGGACTGCTTATAAGGCATCAGCGCCGTGTTAACGATGAGTCCTCGACCGCTATCGGTAATCATTAAATAATCAGCGTCTTCCTTCGTGGTGAAGAAGGCAATGGGCGCTAACTTCTCGCAATAGGCTTTGAGCAACTTCTTGCGGTTATTCTTCGTAACAAAGGAGCTAAGATCGGTCTTAACCGCACGCCCGCCCTCGTAGAAAATAATAAGTTTCTCGGAATAGTCGTAGGTAACAGCCGTGTAAACCACCTTTTCATCGGGGTCCATCTTCAACACGCCCGGCAGATAATCACCCAATACGCTCGCCTTACTATCGTTAAACTCATAAACACGAGCCTTATATGCTTGGCATTTATCGGTAAAGACGATAAGTTCTGCCTTATTGGAGGCCTCGACCGAGCGTTGCAGACTGTCGCCCTCTTTGAATTTTTGCTCACCGCCCATACGCAAGGACAAGGGCGTGATCTTCTTAAAGTAGCCTTCCTTACTGAAAAAGAGGGTTACGGGATAGTCTTCAATCTCCTGATTTTCAACGTACTGCTCTACCTCATCCTCAAACAAGATGGCAGAACGTCTGGGACGGCCGTATTTATCGGCAATACGATTTAAGTCCTTAATCATCATACGGCGGAATTTCGCCTTACTGCTGAGCAATTCCTCAATATCGGCAATCTCTTTTTGCAGAGATTCAACTTCCTGCAACTTATTGAGGATATATTCTCTATTCAGATGACGCAGTTTAATTTCGGCAATAAACTCAGCCTGCACCTTATCAATGCCAAAGGAAATCATCAAATTGGGAACGACTTCACTCTCCGATTCGGTTTGGCGGATAATGCGGATAACCTCGTCGATATCCAACAAAATCTTCTTCATCGCTTCCAGCAGATGCAGACGGTCCTTCTTGGCGTTCATATCAAAATACAACCGACGCTTCACACATTCGGTACGGAACGCCGTCCACTCTTCCAAAATCTCACGCACACCCATCACGCGGGGCATACCGGCTATAAGGATATTGAAGTTGCAGCCAAAACTGTCTTCCAGCGGAGTTAATTTATAGAGTTTGGTCATTAACTGATCCGGATCAACACCCCTTCTCAGCTCAATCTGGATCTTCAAACCGTTTTTATCGGTCAGATCCTTAATGTCGGAGATCTCTTTCAGCTTGCCTGCCTTGTAAAGCTCAGCAACTTTATCTACTATGATTTCAACCGACGTGGTGTACGGAATCTCTGTAATTTCAACGGTGGAACTTTTCTTGTCATAGGTGTACTTAGCTCGAATACGGAAGGAACCTCGACCCGTCTCATAGATATTACGCATCTGCTCGTGCGACAGAATAATCTGACCGCCGGTAGAGAAATCGGGAGCCAAGAGCGTTGTCATAATATCGTGGTCGGGGTTCTCAATGAGTGCCGCCGTGGTACGGCAGATCTCTGCCAAGTTAAAGGAACAGATATTGCTCGCCATACCGACGGCAATACCCATATTGGCATTAACGAGTACATTGGGGAAGGTTGTCGG
>JAZOCX010000079.1:0-3797 GCA_045596725.1 Eubacteriales bacterium | reverse complement strand
CTTTCGGGCGGGACGTCAAAATGCCGGGTGGTGGTGGCGTAGTAGTCGGCGCTAACCGTAACGGCGCCGTAGTCGGCACTGCCCGGCTCGGCATCAAAGCGTGCCGCCACCTCTCGTTGGATCATCACGGTGATCTGCTTGGCGGGCAGCCCGCTTTCGAGCAGATGCATGATGATGGGCGTGGTAATATAATAAGGAAGATTGGCGCAAACCACAAAGGGCGCATCGCCAAAATGCTCCTTGCACAAAGCGGCAAGATCCACCTTTAAGGCGTCGCCTACGTGCAGGGAAAAGTTATCGAATTGCCCCATCGTTTCCTCTAAGACGGGAGCAAGCCGTTTGTCAAGCTCGATCGCCAACACCTTTTTGGCTCGGCGGCACAGTTCATAGGTTAAGGTACCAAAACCCGGGCCGATTTCCAGTGCGCAGGTGTTTTCGTCAAGCCCTGCCGAGTCGGCGATGGCGGCGGGTACGGCTTCATCAATGAGGAAGTTTTGTCCTAAGGACTTTTCAAAAGAAAAGCCGTGCCGTTTCATAATCGAGCGGATAACGGCAGGCTCGGTCAATCGGTTACTCACTGCGCAATCTCCCTTCGGTTTTTAGGTTGGGATAGCCGTGCTGACGAAGCGCCTCGTATACCACGATAGCGGCGGAATTGGAGAGATTGAGGGAGCGCAGTTTGTCTCCCATCGGGATACGGCAACAACGCTCGGGGTGTTTGGCTAATAATTCCTCGGGCAGCCCCGCCGTTTCCTTGCCGAAGACCAAATAGGCATCGTCGGGATAGGCGATATCACTGTGGATATGTTTGCCCTTGGTCGTCATAAAAAACAGGGCGTCGTCTTTGTGTTGCTCTAAAAAATCAGTAAGGCTGTCGTAGTAACGAATATCCAGTTCGTGCCAATAATCGAGCCCCGCCCGTTTGAGCTTGCGGTCGTCAATGGCAAACCCCATCGGCTTAACAATATGAAGCACCGAGCCGGTGCAGGCACAGGTGCGGGCAATATTCCCCGTGTTTTGCGGGATTTCAGGCTCAACCAATACAATATGAAACATTTATCTTCTCCGCTTATTATTTATATAGGTATATTTTATGCAATCTGTTGGAGCTTGTCAACAAATTAGGATTGAAACTTAGGCAAAAAAGATGTATAATGAAATAACTATGCAAAAAGGAGTAGGATATGGGTCTTTTTGAAAAGTTGTTTGGCACTTACAGCCAAAGACAGTTGAAAACCATCACCCCCATCGCCGATCAGATCGAGGCGTTGGCGGACGAATATAAAGCGCTCTCCGACGCACAGTTGTGCGGCAAAACGGCAGAGTTTAAGAAGCGTTATGCCGAGGGAGAGACATTGGATCAATTATTGCCCGAGGCCTTTGCCGCTATGCGAGAGGCAAGTGAGCGTGTAACGGGGATGCGTCCCTTTTACGTTCAGCTTATCGGCGGTATCGTTTTGCATCAGGGCAGGATCGCCGAGATGAAAACGGGCGAAGGTAAAACGCTGGTTGCCACCCTGCCCGTGTATTTGAATGCGCTGGCCGGCAAGGGTGTGCACGTCGTAACCGTTAACGAATATCTTGCCCGTCGCGACAGCGAGGAGATGGGCCGTATCTATCGCTTTATGGGTCTGTCGGTCGGACTGGTCGTGCCCGGCATGAAATCGCCCGAGAAAAGGGAAGCCTACGCCTGCGATATTACCTATGGCACCAATAACGAGTTCGGCTTCGATTACCTGCGTGATAATATGGTATTATATAAGGAAAGAATGGTACAGCGTGGGCACTTTTATGCCGTGGTCGACGAGGTTGACTCCATTTTGATCGACGAAGCCCGTACCCCGCTCATTATTTCGGGCCACGGCGAGGAGAGCAGTGATCTGTATCAGCGAGCCAATGCCTTTGCCCGCACTCTTAAAAAAGAAGTTATCCCCGAAAAAGACAATAAAAAACCCATTGAAGAATATAACGCCGATTACGTGGTTGACGAAAAAGGCCGATCCGCCGTTATGACGCCGTCGGGTATGGAAAAGGCCGAGCGCTTTTTCTCGGTAGCGAATTTGTCCGATGCTTCTAACTCCACCCTCTTGCATCATATCAATCAGGCGATCCACGCCCACGGCGTCATGAAGCGTGATGTTGATTACGTCGTGAGGGAAGACGGTGTCATTATCGTTGACGAGTTTACCGGCCGTTTAATGATCGGCCGTCGCTATTCCAACGGTTTGCACCAGGCGATCGAGGCCAAGGAAGGCGTAACGGTTGAAAAGGAAAGTAAGACGCTGGCGTCTATCACCTTCCAAAACTACTTTCGTTTATATAAGAAGCTGTCGGGTATGACGGGTACCGCCTCCACCGAGGAAGAGGAATTCCGTCAGATTTATGGTATGGACGTTATCGAGATCCCCACCAACCGCCCGATGGTGCGTCAGGATCTGTCCGACGTCATCTTTAAGACCGAGGCGGGCAAATATCGCGCGGTGATCGAGCAGATCGCGGAATGTTATGCCCGCAAACAGCCCGTGCTGGTCGGTACCGTGTCCATCGAAAAATCCGAAAAGCTTTCCAAAATGCTCAAAGCGCGCGGTATTCCACACAACGTGCTCAACGCCAAGCACCACGAAAAAGAAGCCGAGATCGTGGCGCAGGCAGGTAAATCCGGCGCGGTCACCATCGCCACCAATATGGCGGGTCGCGGCACCGATATTATGCTGGGCGGTAACGCGGAATATCTCGCCAAAGCCGAGATGCGCAAAATGGGCTTTGAGGAGGATATGATCGCCGAATCCACCGCTTACGGTGAGACCGACAATGAGGATATTCTCAACGCCCGCAAGGTGTTTTCGGAGTTGCAAGCCAAATATAAGCAAGAGATTGCCCCCGAAGCCGAAGCCGTGCGTGCGGCGGGCGGTCTGTTCATCCTCGGTACCGAGCGACACGAATCCCGCCGTATCGATAACCAGTTGCGCGGTCGTGCCGGTCGCCAGGGTGACCCCGGCGCGTCGCAGTTTTATCTGTCGCTGGACGACGATCTGATGCGCCTGTTCGGTGGTGAGCGCATGAACACCGTGATGAATATGCTCGGCGTGAGCGAGGATATGCCCATCGAGAACAAAATGCTCACCAACGCGCTCGAAACCGCCCAGCATCGTGTCGAGGAACGCAACTTCGGCATCCGCCGCAGCGTGCTACAGTATGACGACGTGATGAACCGCCAGCGCGAGATCATCTATACCCAGCGCGATCAGGTGCTCGACGGCGACAGTATGCGCGACGCCATCTTGAATATGGTGCGCGACTCCATCGCCAACAACGTGGCGCAATATACCGCCGACCCCGAGGTGCACGATAATTGGAATTTGGACGGTCTGCGCGAATATTATCGCGGCTGGCTGACTACCGATAACGATTTCCGTTACACCCCGCAGGAGCTGGAGGATATTTCCGCCGCCGAGCTTGTCGAAACGCTCACCGAGCGCGCCGAAACGCTGTATGCCAAAAAGGAAGAAGAGCTTGGCGAGCGTATGCGCGAAGCGGAGCGGGTGATCTTGCTCAAAACGGTCGACCGCTATTGGATGGATCACATCGACAATATGGACGAACTGCGCCGCGGCATCCACCTGCGCGCCTACGGTCAGCACGACCCCGTGGTGCTCTACCGCATCGAGGGTTTTGATATGTTCGACCGCATGATCGCCGCCATCCGCGAGGACACGGCGCGGGCCATGTTGGCCGTGGAGATTCGCACGCAGGAGGCCGAAAAGCGCGTGCAGACGGCCGTGCCCACGATGGCGACC
>JAZOCX010000078.1:0-6115 GCA_045596725.1 Eubacteriales bacterium | reverse complement strand
TAATTAAAACAATTAAAAATTGCATAATGTTCTTTACTGTTTTAACCATAATTGGCATGGTTGCTTATTTCTTTATATTGATGAACGCTATGTAATGTGTATAAAAATTGTCGGTTATTGATCAGTTTCTTTTTTGGCAGTAGTTTCAAAGCAAAAGACCACCCATTAGGGTGGGCTTTTCTTATATTTTGTTTTTGAGTAATTAAATTATATGTAACGTAGCACTAATTGACTATTTACATCTCCCACAATATATCGTATAATATAAATGCATTTATTTCCAAGTGTTTGCCGAGGAGGAAAACGGAATGAAGGAATATATTTTTCCGAAGAAAGTTGTAGATACCAACAGCAAGGTTGATACAAAAAATCTGTTAAAAAAACAGCCGATGCAGATTGGGCTTAATGAAAGATATTATACCATCTTTGAAGAAGGTGAGTACGTTATTTTGGACTACGGCAAGGAAATGTGCGGTAGTCTTAGAATTCTGACCTTCCTGTCCGATATGGTTAAGGTGCGTATTCGTTTTGGCGAGAGCTTGACGGAGTGTTGCAGTGAGCTTGGCGGAAAGCAGAACGCAACCAATGATCATGCACTTCGTGATTTTGAAACTGAGTTGCCTCGTTTTTCGGATTTGAAGTTCGGTAATACCGGCTTCCGCTTTGTTCGTATCGACTTTTCCGGTAAGGTTGTAATCAAGAGCCTTATTGCTGAAAATAATATTTTGAAAAAGCCTACCGTTTATACCTATCAGGGTAAGGACGCTCGCATCAAGGAAATCTTTGATACGGCTAAGCGTACGGTTGACCTTTGTGCCGCCTTTGATTATTTGTGGGACGGTGTAAAGCGTGATCGCTTGGTATGGATCGGCGATATTCATCCGGAAATGCTGGCGCTGACCACTCTCTACGGTCGGTTGCCTTTGATTGAGAGATCCTTGGATTTCGTTCGTGATCAAACGCCGCTGCCCGGCTGGATGAACGGTTTCCCGATGTATTCCATGTGGTGGATCATCATTTTGGCTGACTACTATAAGAAAACGAAGGTTGATGCTTATATTGAAAAGCAGCTCGACTATTTGCAGGCGCTTGTTTCGCAGATGGATGAGTGCGTAAAAGAGGACGGCGAGCTGAATTATCCTTCCTATTTCGTTGATTGGCCGACCCATAATCAGCCTGACGAGTTGCACGGTGTACGTGCTATTAACATCATGGCTATGAAGAAGGCGATCGAGCTTTTGGCTGCCTTTAACAGAGATACCGCACAGGCTCAGGGCTTGCTTGACCGTTTGGTGAAGATTGAAATTGCTCCTCAAACGAGCAAGCAGGTAACGGGTTTGAAATTCTTTGCCACTGAACTTAACGATGCTGACAAAAAGCGTCTTGTTGAGGGTGGACCTAAGGGTATGTCGACCTTTATGAGCTATTACATTCTCAAAGCCGTGGCTTCTTTTGATAAGGCTGCCGCTATCGATATGATGAATGAATTTTACGGTGCGATGCTCGATAAGGGCGCAACCACCTTCTGGGAAGACTTTGATATGTCTTGGGTAGAAAACACCGGCCGTATTGATCGATTGCCTGAGAACGGTGAGAACAAGTTTCAAGGCAATTTCGGTGCCTATTGTTATGAGGGCTTCCGTCATAGTTTGTGCCACGGTTGGTCGGCAGGCATCATTCAGTTTATCAAAGAGGAATGCTAAATTTTACGAAAATCCAAGTCTTACGGCTTGGATTTTTGTTTGCTATATGGTAAAGTAGAGATAAAAGGAGTGAATGTTATGTGGTGGATGATACCGCTGGGTGTTATCGTGATGATATTATTGATCGTGCTGATCCGCGCGCTACTTTTTGTACCCAAGAAAACTGTCAAGCCAAATGACTGCACAGTTGAATTTGACAGCGAAAAGGCCATTACTTCCTTGCAGGAGCTGGTTCGGTGTAAAACCGTTTCCAAACGCAATCACAAAGGCGAAGATGCGGAAGAATTTGAAAAACTGATCGGCTTATTACCAACGTTATATCCGAATGTGTTTGAAGCCTGTACCCTTAAACGCTTTCCTGATTGGGGGCTTCTGTTTCATTGGAAGGGCAAAAACAGTACTTCTCCCGCTGTTTTGATGGCACATTATGACGTTGTACCGGTTCACGAGGAGATGTGGGACAAGCCTGCTTTTGATGCCATCATTGAAAATGATCGAATGTGGGGACGGGGTACGCTTGATACCAAAGTAACGATGAACGCCGTTCTGCTTGCTGCCGATACCTTAATCGGACAAGGCTTTGTCCCGAATCAAGACATCTATTTCGCCTTTTCGGGCGGAGAGGAAGTGGATGGGCTTGGTGCCAAACATATTGTGGATTGGTTTGCCTCGCAAGGGATAACGCCGGCTATGGTGCTTGACGAGGGCGGTGCCGTTGTAGAAAAGGTATTCCCCGGCGTTGACGCTCCTTGTGCGATGGTTGGTATCGCCGAAAAGGGGATTGTTAACGTTCGCTATCGTATTTGTGCCCCCGGTGGACACGCCTCGGCACCCTCGCCCAATGCTTCTATTGATCGACTGGCAAAAGCCTGCTGTCGAATTCTCAAAAAGCCTTTTCCGTATCATATTACCGAACCTGCGGCGGCGTTATTTGATACCTTGGGTCGCCATTCCCAATTTTTCTATCGTATGATTTTTGCCAATCTGTGGCTCTTTTCTCCGATTCTCAACGCCATTTGCAAAGCCTCGGGCGGCGATCTTAATGCGTTAATGAGAACAACCGTTGCATTTACCCAAATGTCGGGATCTAAGGCGGCGAACGTTTTGCCGTCGGAAGCCGAAATGGTATGTAATATTCGCATCAACCCCAAAGATTCGGTAAACAGTGTGTTGGCTCGTTTGCGCCGAATCGTCAAGGATGACGATATTGAGATTTCAGCTATTGCTCCCCGTGAGCCGAGCCGTATTTCCCGTAGTGACGGGACGGCGTGGGAAATGATTGAGTCATCTATTGCCTCTACGTGGGGATGTTTAGTTTCGCCTTATTTGATGGTTCAAGCATCCGACAGCTGGTTTTATGATGCTATTTGTAATAACGTCTACCGTTTTTCTGCATTGGCACTTACCTCGCAGGAGCGGGATAGTATCCACGGCAACAACGAGCATATCCGCATTGAGTCGGTGGGCAAGGCGGTGGAGTTCTATATCCGTTTCATGAAACAATGGTAATGCGTAACGCATATCTTGATAAGAGGAGGGGTTTGTATTGAAAATTGTATTATTGACAGCTCTCGGTGTTGGCGGAGCCACTATTTTCGGCGCCATCATCGGTTTCATATTCAAGAAAATATCGCATAAGTTCTCAGACATTGTATTATCCTTTGCCGCCGGTGTTATGTTGGCGGCCGCTATACTCGGTTTAATTTTGCCGTCGTTAGATTACGGCGGACAGTACGGTGTTGTTATCACGGTTGCCGGTATCTTTGCGGGCGCACTCTTTTTGAACGTGATCGATCGTATGATCCCGCATTTGCATCGTTTGGCGGGTGTGGAGGATGAAGGCCACGCTAATTCCCATTTAAGCAAAGTTCTGCTCTTTGTTCTTGCCATAGCCATTCACAATCTGCCCGAAGGCATTGCCGCAGGCGTTGGTTTTGGCAGTGGCGATACGACACAAGCACTCTTAATAGCCGGCGGTATTGCCTTACAAAACATCCCCGAGGGTATGGTTATTATCGGGCCTATGCTGGCAGCAGGGGTGAAACCGGGACGAACCTTTGTGATTGCCCTTATGACGGGAATTATTGAAATAGTCGGTACTTTAATCGGTTATTTTGCCGTAAGCGTAGCATCGGTTATTTTGCCCTTTGCTCTTGCCTTTGCGGGCGGTACGATGCTCTATGTTATCAGCGATGAAATGATTCCCGAAACACACGCCCACGGACATCAGCGAGGTGCTACCTATTCGCTTTTGGTTGGATTTTGTACAATGCTTTTATTTGACGTACTGCTTGGATAAGGAGATAGTATGAATATCGTTGTATTAGACGCTTCAACGCTTGGTGAAGATATTGATTTGTCGCCCATTCGTGCGTTAGGGCAGACAAGCGAGTATGCCACCACAACCCCTACACAGGTGGCAGAGCGCATTAAAGATGCCGACGTTGTTATTACCAACAAAATGAAATTAAACGCCGATAATTTGAAAGATAGCTCTGTAAAGCTCATCTGCGTTTCAGCCACGGGCTATGATAATATTGATTTAGACTATTGCCGTAAACAAGGGATAGCCCTTTGTAACGTGCCGGGGTATTCTACCGATAGCGTTGCGCAGGTAACGGTGGCAATGGCACTGTCTTTGGTGAATCATTTGTCCGAGTATCAGTCCTATGTCAGCGACGGAAGTTATAGCGCATCGGGTATTGCTAACCGTCTTACGCCTATTTTCCACGAACTATCCTCGATGACGTGGGGTATCGTCGGCGCAGGCGGGATCGGAAGCCGTGTGGCAGAGATGGCGCAGGCGCTGGGTTGCCGTGTTTTGATGTGTCGGCAAAAAAAGGAGGGGAATTATCCCTTAGTCGATATGGATACCCTTTGCCGAGAGTCGGATATTGTATCGTTACATTTACCGTTAACCGAAAATACCCGTCATATTTTGGACGAGCGACGCATAGCACTTCTCAAACCCTCGGCTATTGTTATCAACGTCGCACGGGGTGCGGTTACCGATGAAGAGGCCTTGGCAAAGGCGGTTGAAGAGAGCCGTATCGGGGGATTGGGCGTTGACGTCTATTCGGTTGAGCCCTTTGGTGCCGACCATCCCTTTGCCCGTATCCTAAACTGTAAAAACGTTTGTTTAACACCGCATATGGCGTGGGGCTCGGTTGAGTCTCGGGCACGCTGTGTGGCGGTTATGGCGCAAAATATTACAAATTTCTTTGGAGGAGTTCACTATAATCGTATTGTGTAATCTTATGCAATCGAGGTGTTATTGTGAAGATCCTGCAAATAGATCCCTACCTATTACCTTATAAGAAATTCTTATCAAAACGTCTTGCCGATTTTCGCTTGACAAAGTCTCGTCTCACGTCAAAGAGCTTGATTGACTTTGCCAATGGCTATGAGTATTTCGGTATTCATCCCGAAGGGGATGAGTGGGTGTACCGTGAATGGGCCCCGGGCGCAGATGCGGTATATCTTATTGGTGAGCATAACGGTTGGGATCTTTTTTCTTGCCCATTACAAGCGATAGGACAAGGGGTGTGGGAGGGAAGAATAAAGAATCTTGCCCTTGGCCAAAGAGTGGAGACCTTGATTCGTCGAAATGGAGAGTTATTATACCGTATCCCGGCCTATGCCGGATACGTTGTGCAGGATCGTACAACCCACCGTTTCTGTGCGGTGGTCGATGACGTGCTGTTTGATGATTTCCCCTGGCAGGACAGCCATTTTACCCCGCAAACACCGCCTTTGATCTACGAATGTCATATCGGTATGGCGCAGGAAAAAGAAGGTGTGGGCTCTTTTGACGAGTTTATGGAGAAGGTATTGCCCCGCATAAAAAAGGCGGGGTACAACACTATTCAGCTGATGGCGGTGATGGAGCATCCCTATTATGGGTCGTTTGGTTATCAGGTGTCAAATTTTTATGCCGTTTCCTCTCGTTTCGGAACACCAAGGCAGTTAAAAGAACTGATCGATCGGGCGCATCGGATGGGGATTGCCGTATTGCTTGATGTCGTACATTCCCACGCCGTCAAGAACGTGGGAGAAGGGCTTAATTTCTTTGACGGCACCGAGTACCAGTATTTTCACCAAGGGGAGAGAGGGAACCATCAGGCGTGGGATACTAAACTGTTTGATTATGCAAAGCCTGAGGTGCTTCACTTTTTATTATCCAATCTTAAATACTGGATGCGTCTATTCCATTTTGACGGATTTCGCTTTGATGGGGTAACCTCCATGCTCTATCACGATCACGGATTGGGGCGCACCTTTGATTCATACGACGCCTATTTTAGCGAAAATACCGATCCTGATGCTCAAACCTATCTTATGTTGGCCAATGAACTGATTCACGCACTTAACCCTCATGCCATCACCATAGCCGAGGATATGTCGGGTATGCC
>JAZOCX010000077.1:0-12202 GCA_045596725.1 Eubacteriales bacterium | reverse complement strand
TGAGCAAAAGCAATACGATCGCAGTGCTTTCTTACTATCGACGCCACATCATTATTGGGATCGGCACCCAAACTGCCCGAACAAAGGGTTAAGCAGTTATAGGGATTATCCACCATCTTCAAAAAGCGGTCGATATTCTCTTCGTTAATAAGCAAACGAGGCAAACCGAAAATATCCCACGGCGGGTCATCCATATGAATCGCCATTTTAACATCACATTCTTCGCAGGTGGGCATAAGTGCCTCTAAGAAATATTTGAGATTGGCCCAAAGCTTTTCGTGGTCTACACCCTCATAGGCCTTAAACAACTCATCAAGCTTCGCCATACGCTCAGGCTCCCAACCGGGGAAAGACATATTATACTTTTCCGTAAAATCCAGAATATACTTTGCCATTGCATTATAATCATCCTGAATCATATTCTTCTCATAAAACAGAGCAGTAGAACCATCGCCTACGGGATGAAAGAGATTACTGCGTGTCCAATCGAAGATTGGCATAAAGTTATAGCAAATAACCTTTACACCAAACTTAGCGAGATTGCGAATGGTCTGTTTGTAATTTTCAATATACTGATCACGAGTGGGCAGGCCGATCTTAATATCATCGTGAACGTTTACCGATTCAACAACGTCAATAAGAAATCCATATTCATCGAGCTGTTTTTTTACCTCGGCGATTTCATCTTCTTCCCAGACTTCACCGGGGAGCTTATGATGAAGAGCCCATACGATGCTTTCCACACCGGGGATCTGCTTGATATCAGACAAGGTAATGTTATCATTGCCTTTGCCGTACCAACGAAAGCCCATTTTCATAGACGTGTCCATCCCTTCTGTTACAGATTAAAATAAGCCTTTGCGTTATAATAACAAATATTCTCAACCATCATACCTAAGGTGTCCATATCACAGGGATATTCCCCATTTTCCACCCACGTGCCGATCAACTGACACAAAATACGGCGGAAGTATTCGTGACGTGCATAGCTGAGAAAACTGCGAGAGTCGGTAAGCATTCCTACAAAATTACCAAGAATACCTAAATTAGCCAGCGAGGTCATCTGGTTGATCATGCCAACCTTATGATCATTAAACCACCACGCCGAGCCGTGTTGAATCTTTCCTCTCACGCCATCACCCTGAAATGCGCCGATCAGTGTACCGATCCAAGCATCATCAGCAGGATTTAGACTGTATAAAATCGTTTTGGGTAACTGTCCGCTCACTTGAAGAGCATCTAAAACACGGCCAAGAGCCTGACAGCTATCGGTTACCGCAATGCAATCAAAACCGGTATCTGGGCCGAGAGAATGGTAAGCGCTTGTATTGGGATTACGCATACAACTAAAATGCAACTGCATAACAAGCCCGTACCGATGATATTCTCTGGCACAATGCACAAGAAGATAGGTTTGATACATCTCCCGCTCTTCAAGCGTTACGCTCTCCCCTGCCATTGCCCGTGTAAAGGCGCGATTGATTTCATCATAACTTCCCTCTCTGTACATTACGTAGTCAAGGCCGTGATCGGAAGCACGACAACCATTTTCAACGAAGAAGGCAATGCGCTTACTCAGCGCCTTAGCCACATCCTCAGCCGAGGTTATCGGCATTTCACAAACCTTGGAAAGTTTACCGATATACTCTGCAAAGGCAGGCTTGTGTAGATTGAGCGCCGCATCAGGACGAAAGGTAGGATAAACTTTTACATTAAAATCCGAATTAGCAAGTAAACGATGATACTGTAAATCATCAATCGGGTCATCGGTCGTTCCAACCATCTCAACACGGCTTTGGGTAATCAAGCCTCTGGCGGAAAAGGACGGCCCTTTAAGCTTATCGAGTGCGATCTGCCATACGTGATCCGCCGTTTTGGCATTAAGGACTCCGTCATAGCCAAAATAATTTCGCAATTCAAGATGGCACCAATGATACATCGGATTACCAATACAATAAGAAAGCGCTTCGGCAAACTTTTCAAATTTCTCCTTATCGGGCGCATCTCCCGTAATATATCTTTCCTCAATACCATGAGAACGCATGATCCGCCACTTATAATGATCTCCGCCAAGCCAAAGCTGTGTCAGATTTTCAAAGCGACGGTCCTCATAAATCTCCTTGGGAGAAATATGACAATGATAATCCAAAATAGGCATCTTAGCCGCATAATTATGATAAAGCGCCTTTGCCGTATCATTGGATAACAAAAAATGATCGGTGATAAAATGTTCCATAAAATTATGGCTCCTTTTTTATCTTATATTATGAGTATATCACAAAAGAAGCGTAATATCTATTGCTCTGATTGCTTGACACATTACAATTATTGCGCTATTATAATGATAAAAGGAGTGATATTGTGGCGAAGAAAACGCAACCTTTTGAACATCGACAAATGATGAAGCAAAAGACTTTTGAGATATTTCACTATCGGGATAATGAACCGAAGTTAGTTCAGGTGCATTATCACGATTTTTATGAAATCTATTTTTTTATGGGCGGTAACGTTCTGTATTTGGTAGAGGGCGATACCTATTCCCTTAACCGTGGAGACCTTCTGCTAATCAGCCCTCTGGAACTGCATCAGCCCATTATCAAGGCAGAAAGCCCCTATGAGCGTATGGTACTGTGGATCGACCGATCCTACTTAGAAAGCCTATCCACCGAGGACAGCGACCTAAGCTATTGCTTTCGAGCAAATCAGCACAATCACGTAAATCTATTGCAAGCCAATATGTTTATGCGAGGACGCATTGCTGAGCTGTTCGAACTACTCATCAAAGAATCACGCAGTGATGAATTTGGTGCAAAGCCCTATGCCGAAGGATTATTAACTCAGTTATTAGTAGAGGTAAACCGTGCCGTAAAACAAAAAACCACCTCTGCCGCCCGTACCGACGATGACGGACTTGTCCATCGCATTACGTCCTATATCAACACCCATTATCAAGATGATATCTCACTCGATTCCCTTGCTAAGCGTTTCTTTATCAACAAATACTATCTTTCCCATAAATTCAGTAATCAAACAGGTATCGGCGTTTATCGTTATCTCATACTCAAACGCCTGAGCATTGCCAAAGAAATGCTCGCCCAAGGCATGGGTGCCATTGAAGTAAGTCGCCATTGCGGATTTCATAATTATCCTACCTTTTATCGTGTTTTTAAGGCAGAGTATGGCATCAGCCCCAGCCAATACGCCTCACAAATGTAAAAAAAGCCGTTTTAGTATTCACTAAAACGGCCTTTTTGATAGAATTTTGATTGAAATTACGCCTAAAATGATGCCTACACATCCCTGCACAGCATTGCTTGGGATATTAACAAGAGAGGGTAAAAACCCGTAAATGATGCCTTCATAAAGGTAATAACCCGCTATCATAACCAATTCAGCAAGAGCACCGCCCAAAAGATAGTGGGAGATCCTGTCTTCTTTTTTTGTCTTACAAGCAATAACCGCCATCACACCCTTAATAAGGAAGGTAATTGGCGCATAAATAACGTGCCCTGAAATAATATCGGCGAGAGCAGAACCGATGCCCGAGGCAAGAAAGCCATAGGTTGGCGAAAGCATCCATCCTGCGCACAGAACAAAGGCATCCGCCGCCGTTACAAAACCACCTAATGCCGAGGGGACATGCAAAAACATCGTTGTAATACAGATTACACCGGCAAATGCCGCCGCCATAACCGTTGCTTTGGTTGATTTTTCCTTCATCATCACAGTAGCACCTCATCATATACAGCACGTTCTCCGCCAATAAAGCGAGGGCGTGTTCGGGCCGCTACAACCAAAGCCTCACCGATTTTATTATTCTCCAAACGGAGCGGAACGGCAACCCTCTTCATATGCATTCCAATCATAGTAAGACCAATGTCAATGCCGGCATCTGCCTTAATTTCTTCTACGACAATAGGGTCATCAAAACGAGCATACGCCTGCGTTGCCATAGAGCCACCTGCTTTTGGCTGAGGTACAACGTTGACCGTCTCGGCAAAAGGCAAGGCTTGTCTCTCCGTTACAATGGCACGGTTTAGATGCTCACAGCACTGAAACGCCAACCGCCACTGCTGAGAGCTGGCGTATTCATAAATAGCATCAAAAACGATTTTTGCCGTGTCGGGATTCGAGTTGGTACCGATTTTAGAACCGATAATTTCACTGGTGGAGCATCCCACAACAACCATATCGCCCGCTTTTAATTTAGCCTTTTCCCCAAGTTCTGTCATAACCGCTATTGTTTGAGCATAAAGTTTATCTTCCATTTGACTACTCCTACGTATATGTTGCACCCATTATAATGCAAAACTGATTATATAATAATAGTCAGAAAAGGAGTATTTTATATTACCAGATAATTATAGTCGAGTATCAAACATACCGCAGAAACTATCAATCGGGTCTTTACCTCGAAATGCCGATTCACCGCACATTAACGCCTCAACCAATGCATCCATCGTATGCGGTTTAGAGTCATAAGCATTGATATAGGTGCGTAGTTGCGGAACATCTGCCAACATGGTGGGGGCATTAACGCTAATACCAATCACCGGCAGTTCGTGAACATACCAAGGAATTTCTCCTCCACCCTTAGACATACCAAAACTCGGACGTCCATTCATTACGTCAAAGAGCGTTATGACTAAATCTTGTTGTTTAACAAAATCCGAAATGGCGTGCTTGCCCGCAAAATACAAATTCAGGCTCGGTTTCTCCCCTTTTGCAATCGCTTCCTTCATCGTTTCAAGAGGGCTAACGTAAATAAAGGCGTCAAACCCCTGCTCGATCAAACGGTCTCTCAATTCCTCGGCAGGCGTTTTTTTCTTACCGCCCTCCCCCATTGCCATAGCAAAAAACATTTCCATCGGGCTTGATGCGCCTTTGATGGGAACGATCATAATGCGTTTATAGCGGGAAAGATTGAGGGGTAATACTTGATCCATATTCTTAACCAAGGTAAGAGCATCCCGACTAATCTGTTTAGCCGTACTCTCCGACTGCTCCTTTTCAGCACAGATAGTCTTGTGCTTTTTATGAAGACCCATCTTAGCTTTTAATCCAAGAATACGAGTAAGCGCTTCATTCATTCGTTCTTTGCTGATGACACCGTTTTTATAGGCATCGAGCATAATACGATAGTCCTCATCGGGGTCGTTAAAAAACAAGAACATATCACACCCCGCATTGATGCTGGCAGGAAGCATCTCCTTGCGAGGCATACGGTTTGTCATCGCAACCATATGACTGGCATCGGTTACGACCATACCGTTAAACCCAAGTGTCTTTCTTAAAAACTCGGTCATGATTTCATAGGAGAGGGTTGCCGGCATATGATCTTTTGTCATATTCGGCATCATAATGTGCCCGCCCATAATAGCATCTAAACCGCCGTCAAAAAGTTCACCATAGATTTTGCCATAGGTTTCCATCCACTCATCACGTGTCATATCATTGACATTGTTGGAGATATGGGCATCTCGAAAATCTCGACCGTTACCCGGAAAATGCTTAGCGGCACAAGCAAACCCCTCGATAGTATGCGCCCCTTCCATATAGGCAACACTCATCTTGGCAACCCGCTGTACGTCATTACCGAACGAACGCATAACTACCTCGGTGTTTTGCCAATTCTCTAACATATCACAAACCGGAGCAAAGGCCATATTGCACCCAATCGAAGCCGCCTCTAAATTCGAAAGACGCCCCAATTCCCTGGCATATTCCTCTTTGCCCGTAGCGCCGATCTTAATGGCTGCACCGATATAGGTTCCGTCCGTACAAGCGCCGTTACCGCCCATTTCGGTATTACAAGCAATAAAAGGAGGAATTTTCGCATATTTTTGAATCTTGTTATTCTGCTCCTTTACCTGCGCGGCGGGTATGTTATTATAGCGACAACCGCCAATGTGATACTTTTGCATTAACTCTTCAATATAATCTTCCTCTTGGGACGCCAAGAGCTGAAAGAAAAGCTGTCCCACCTTTTCTTCATCGGTCATAGCCTCGATTGTTTCTTTGACCCATGCAACATCTTCTTCTGTTAAGTTATACGGCTTTACGGTTAAATCTACCATACTTTCTCCTTATCTGCGTTCGTCCAATTCACGATTCATTGTTTCAAGTGTTTTGCGGTCAAGGTTATAAATAAACCCTATACCAATCAAAACGACAACCGCTGAAAACAGGTATAAAGACGGAACTAAATAGCGCATATTTTCAGCAACTCTCGGCAGTTGGTTACCGCCGTTTGCGCCAACATAACCAAGCCATGCCATTACAAGCAAAATCAACGAAGGGCCAAATCCCTGAGCAATTTTACGGAAAAAAGAATGTAACGAATAAACCGTACCCTCTTCCCTTGCGTTATTTTTCCAATGATTGTAGTCAATAGCATCACCCATCATCGACCAAGAAACCATGGTAAAAATACCGAGCCCAAGACTGTTAACGAGCTGACAAATGATATAAATAATAATCCCGTTACGGTCGGGCGTGATAGGCAAAATAAGCATGGCAACCGAGGCCACAATACTGATGACAGCACCTACCACGCTCAGCTCCTTTTTGCCGTATTTGGTAACAAGCGTTCTGGCAAAGGGGGTAAAGAGAAAAATCGGCAGCATAGAAAAAACCTGAATAATGCCCGAAATCCCCACGTTACGAAAATAGGATTGGAACAACACCGTGATCGCCGCCATTCCTCCTTGCATACCAAACATAGACCCCATCGCCGCTACGGTCGTTCCGATAGCAGGGCGGTTTTTAATGAAGTTGGAAAAAGCTTTGGCAATATTAAATTTTGTGCGATCACCACTTCTTTTTTGCTCCGGAACACGGATGCGAGTGGTTTTGATAAGAAACAAAAAGGACAGAAAACCGATCACGCCCATAATTAAGGCGGCAATAAAAATGTTTTCGCCGATCATGTTTTCATTATTGTCATAGATAATAAAGGGCAAAATCGCCATGGGTAGCATATTTCCCACCATAGAACCAACCGAGCGCCACGCCGAAAGCGAGGCACGGTCGGCGGGGTCTTTGGAAATAACAGAAAGCAAAGACCCGTAGGGCACGTTTGCCATCGTATAGAAAATATCCCATATCGCATAACCAACAACAAAAATAATAATTTTAAGGGGTAATGAAAGGTTTTTCAGGGGTAAAAAACAGAGTGATCCCGCAACCACCAACCCCATAGCGCCATAAAGAATATAGGATAGAAATTTATTACGTTTGCGGGGTCGACAGTCGGCATCGATCAAAGAACCGATAATCGGGTCGGTTATGGCCGCCCAAACCTGCACAATCACCAATAACAACGCATAAAGCTGCGAGGAAAGCCCCATAAACTGCGTCCAGAAAATAATGAGAGTCGAACGCAAGGAAAAACTCATATTACTGCCTATATCACCCGCCGCATAGGATATACTGTCTAATAATCCAAATTTGCGGTTTTGAAAACTGTCTGTTTGTTTTTTCATACAACCATTCCTTTCTGATTTAGTGTTATTTTGGATTATTTTTAATGATTTATGACAATAAAAAAAAGGAGGCGTTTGCCTCCTGTTTTTATGTTATGATTTCATTGGCTTTTTTGATGAGTTTTGCGGCAACCTGTAAGGCAACGCCCTGCCCTGCTCCCGCATTTTCTGCTATCACAAAAAAGGCGATCGGCAGGTTCTCATCCGCAACAAATCCGGTGAATACCGAATGTGCTTTGGCGTGATCTTGCTGTGCCGTTCCCGACTTAGCGCAAACCGGTATATCGCCAAACCGCCACTGTCCGTACTGGGATGAGACGTTATTTCTCATATACTCAGTTAATTTTTCTGCTGTCTGTGCAGACATAATCTGCTGAGTTTTCCCCTGCCGTGGTGTCTGCACCTTATCCCCCACCGCAACACTTCCGCATAGCTTCAAATCCTGCGCTACTCCTTTATTAGCAATAGCCGATACGTAACGCAAAAATGCCGCAGGATTTACCGTATCAAGATATTGACCGATACCCGCCCACGCTAAATCGGCATCCAAAGCCGTATCTATCGGAATTGAGCCTTTCGCTGTTTGATAATCATCTACCGTCGCTGATGACAGGATACCGACACGATTAGCACATGCAAGCAGTTTTTCAGCACCGATTAAAACGGATAATTCACCAAAAGCACAGTTGCAGGAATTCGCAAAGGCCTGCTCAATGGTCTGTTTTCCGTGAACACCGGCACAAGTAATAACCTCTCCGCCGATTTCGCAATCGCCGTCGCAGGTAAAGGTCATATCGTTAAGATCGGCTATATTTTCAATGGCCGCTTGCAATGTTACTATTTTCATAATTGAGCCCGGAGTATAAACCGACGATAAAAAGCGATTGATATAGGCGCCTTCCTTCGCGTTGATTTCACTGCCTATCGGATCAAAATCGGGCGTACTTACCATGGCATAGATCTCACCCGTAAGGTAATTCATCAGCCCTACCGTTCCGCTGTAATTACCAAGCGCCTGCTTTGCCGTTACACAAAGTTGCGCATCCAAATGCAATAGTAGCGTGTGCACTCCGCTTTTGTAACCGTAGACGCCCGTTGCAAAGCCAAAATCAATCAGTTTTTCACGATAACGGTACAACACCCCGCTACCGATACTGCCGTTAAGATCACCGATAGCGTGTAAAACCGACTGACGCACAAGCGAATCTTCATGGAGGGTAATCTCTCCGTTCTCAGAAGAAAAAAGCAAGGTGCCGTTTCGGTCGGTAATACGCAGATTATCCAAAATGCCACGGGTATACAGGTGGGGATTTCGTACCTGCGTTGCCCAAAAAGGTGCCTTGGTTGCATACTCAAAAAGGAAAAACCCCACCAATCCAACCAAAATCGCCGCCAACATTAACACGGTTATACTGCGTCGAAATATTTTATTCATGGCGTCCCCTCCGATAACGTAACGGCAGGTGCTTTATAGCAAAGCTGGCACTCGGACGAACATCTGCCGCCTTAACAAAAGCCAAAAGTCCCCACGAACAAAGCATACTGGAACCGCCGTTTGAAACAAAAGGAAAGGTTACTCCCGTAAGCGGGAGAATATCCACACTTCCGCAGACGTTGAGCATCGTTTGGAACACAAGCATACCAACGGCCGCACAAGAAGCAATAGCAAAGAAGGCTGAGCGTCCCTCTCTGGACATTTTTATAGTAAATAAGGCAAAAATAACGATTACACTAATGGCGGTTAAGGCAACAAGCAATCCCCACTCTTCGCAGAGCATACCAAAAACCAGATCAGTGTCTGATGCCGCAACATATTTAAGCCAGCCTCTGCCAATACCAAGACCAAATAAACCACCCGATGCTACACAAGCAAGTACACGGGTTTGTTGATAGCCCAAAGAATCGGGATACGCCCATACATTACGCCACGCCTTAAAACGATTAAGCACATAGGGACGGAATTGCAACACCATAAACGCCGCAAGTCCCGCCGATGCCCCGCCTAAAATAAAGGCAGAAAACTGTCCCGAACGCAAAAAAGCGACAATAATAAAGGTAACGAAAAAGATAATGGCTGTGCCAAAATCGTTCATTAACGCCAAAAGCCCTACGCATATAGCGCTAAATAAAAGGTACAAAAGCAGATTTCGTTTCGTTAGAAGGCGATCAAGCGTAGCCGCTCCGGCATACACAAAGCATATTTTTGCAAGCTCAGACGGCTGAATCGACATACCGCCGATAAAGAGCCAATTTCGTGCACCGTTAATGGTATCGGCAAAAATAAAGGTAATCAATAACAGCACAATACCAAGCCCCGACATGATCCAGCGCATCACCTGAGAACGGCTTAGATCACGCAAACACCAGCCAAGCAATAAAAAGAGTCCCAGCCCTATCATCAAGGCAATAAACTGTTTGAGCAGTCCATAGGGATCTGCACTTGCCACAGCGCAAAAACCAAGAATGGTTAAAAAGAAGGCAAGCCATTCAATCTCCATGCCCACTCGCTGAATAGCACGCATTAAGAAGAAATAGCCCCACATAACGAGATTGATACCGCCAAACACAAGAAGAAGTAAATAGGGGTTCACCCTCACATTAACCAATAACCCGAGCATCCCCATAAGAGAAAAGACACTAAGGAAAACCAGTGTAATTAACGGTTCAATATGCGATATTGATTTCTGCGGTGCTTGACAATCATCAATGACCTCGGTTGATGTAGGCGCAACAAGCGTACACTCTACACCGCCAAGAGAGATGACATCACCGAATTTGATTTTCTTTTCACCCTTAACCGTCTTGCCGTTGACCTTAACATCCTCTTTTCCGCCAACATCACAAAGATACCACGCCCCCTTTTGTCTGCGGGAGAGCACGGCATGGGCTTTGGCAACGGCAGTGTCGTTGATCATTAAATCGGCACTGCGGGCACACCCTAACAGATTCTCCCAATGGGTAATGGGTTTGTAGCTATCATCGGGGTATTTTAGGTAAGCCCAGATTTCCGGCTTGTTCTTTCCTCTTAACAAGGAAAGGGCGCAACGAACTAAAATCAGTATCGCAACAACGGGCATAAGGATACGAAGCCCGCCATTGATGATATCGGCAAGGCTCGGATCTACTGTCAGCACCGCACGGTCTACTGAAAAGAACTCCATAATGAGATTGTATATATCTCGAATATTCATACCCTTATTATACCATATCTTCCTATTACTTTCAATTTCCAATTAACAATTTTATAAACATCAAATAAATCGTTGAAATATATGGAAAAAGAGAGTATAATATATTTTTAGAAACAAAGAAGGCGGAACTATTATGGAAAAGAAGACTTTTTATATTACCACTCCCATTTATTATCCCTCGGATAAACTGCATATTGGGCATTCCTATACCACTGTCGCAGCCGACGCTATGGCTCGTTATAAGCGTGCCCGTGGCTATGACGTTATGTTCCTGACCGGTACCGACGAACACGGTCAGAAGATCCAGCGCAAGGCGGAAGCAAAGGGTGTAACCCCTCAGCAGTTTGTTGACGATATTGTGGCTTCTATTAAGGATCTGTGGAAACTCCTGAATATCAGTAATGACCGCTTTATCCGCACGACAGATGATTATCACGTTGCCAGCATTCAAAAGATCTTCAAACAGCTCTACGAACAAGGCGACATTTATAAGGGAAGCTATGAGGGTATGTACTGCGCCCCCTGCGAATCCTTCTGGACCGAGACACAGCTGGTCGACGGCAAATGCCCCGACTGCGGCCGCCCCGTTGAGAAAGCAAAGGAAGAAGCCTATTTCTTTAAGCTCTCCAATTATCAACAGCGCCTGATTGATTATTATGAGGCACATCCCGATTTTGTTCAACCCGAATCCCGCCTTAATGAAATGATCAATAACTTTATCAAACCGGGTCTTGAAGATTTGTGCGTATCCCGCACCTCTTTCGACTGGGGCGTGCCCGTTGATTTTGATAAGGGCCACGTTGTGTACGTATGGATCGATGCCCTTTCCAACTATATCACCGCCCTCGGCTACGGCAACGATAAGTACGATGATTTTTCCAAATTCTGGCCTTGCGACGTACATTTGGTCGGCAAGGAAATCATCCGCTTCCATACCATTATTTGGCCCGCCATGCTGATGGCGCTCAATCTTCCCTTGCCCAAGAAAGTATTCGGCCACGGCTGGTTGCTCCTTGAAGGCGGAAAAATGAGTAAGTCTTTCGGTAATGTGTTCGATCCCGTCATTTTGTGCGAACGCTACGGTGTTGACGCCATTCGTTACTTCTTACTGCGTGAAATCCCCTTTGGTTCCGATGGTATTTATTCCAACGAAGCCCTCATTAACCGCATTAACTTCGACCTTGCCAACGATTTAGGTAACCTCTTGTCCCGTACCGTTGCCATGGTTAATAAATATTTCAACGGCACCCTCCCCTCGGAGCGTAAAGCAGATGCTCTTGACGACGAACTCTACGCTCTGGCGGCACAAACCGTCGAAAAGGTTGAAGAGAATATGGAACAACTTCTCTTCTCCAATGCGTTAGGTGATATTTGGAAGCTCATTTCCCGCACCAATAAATATATCGACGAAACAATGCCTTGGGTTTTAGCAAAGGACGAAGCGAATAAGCCCCGTCTTGCCAGTGTCTTATACAACCTTTGCGAAATGTTGCGACTTTGTGCCGTGATGATCGCACCCTTTATGCC
>JAZOCX010000076.1:0-4886 GCA_045596725.1 Eubacteriales bacterium | reverse complement strand
AAAAAGCACCCTTGCGGGTGCTTTTTTATTTTTGCAGATATTCACAAAGTTCTTGTGGCGAGGAAAGTAAGGCTGTCGCGCCGGCGTTTTCAAGCTCTTCTTTGGTGCCGTAGCCGTAGGTAACGCCGATGCAGGGAATCCCCACCGCCTTTGCGCCAAGCACGTCGTGCTCACGGTCGCCCACCATAACCACTCCCGACAAATCGGTAATGCCGAGCAAGTCTAAGGCGTAGGAGATCACGTCCTTTTTCTTTACTCTCGTGTATTCGAGATCCGACCCCGCAATCAGCGAAAAGTAAGGGGTGATCGAGAAATGGTCGGCGATCTGCTTGGCAAAAATCTCCGGCTTTGAGGTACAGATGGCAAGGGTCATTCCTTGTTTTTGCAAGGTAGAGAGCATAGCGGGAATGCCGTCGTAGAGTACGTTTTCAAAAATGCCGGTAGGCCGGAAATACTCACGGTAATATTCTACCGCCAAATCACCCTTGTCCTCGGGTACGTGATGAGCAACGAACTGATCTCTCAGCGGCGGCCCAATAAATTTATCCAGCACTTCTCGGGGCGGAACGGGCAGTCCCATTTTACGCAGGGCATAGGCAACCGAGTTGGTAATACCCTCGCCGTTGTCCGATAAGGTGCCGTCAAGATCAAATAAAATGGTGGAAAATCGGCTCATTTTTCTCTCCAAAAACGTATAAACTTTGCTATATTATACCGATAGTTAAAAAAATTGTCAATTAAGGGGGTGTTTTTTTGCAAAAAAGTATTGAAAAATAAGGCAAAACTATGCTATAATAACGAAAAACGCAATGAAGTGGAAAAGTAGATTTTTTCTTTTGCGCAGAGAGTTGTCGGTAGGTGTAAGGCAACGAAAAGAAAAGGTTGAAACTCGCCATGGAGCGGCCGATAGGAAATGGTCGGACGGAAGCCCCCGAAATCGGGCTGAGAGGTGTTAGCCTTAAAGTGCATCCCGAGTGGATGAAAAAGAGTGGTACCGCGGAAGAATTACTCTTTCGTCTCTTTGTCCGTTGGAGAGAGACGGGAGAGATTTTTTATTTTTACCCCTAAGCAAGGAGGAAATTATGGCAGAACCAAAAATGATGACAGGCTCACAAATCGTGATTGAGACCCTGATCGAGCAGGGCGTAACCGACGTGTTTGGATACCCCGGCGGACAGGTGCTGAATATTTACGACGAGTTGTATAAGGCGAGCGACCGTATCAATCACATTTTAACGGCGCACGAGCAGGGCGCCTCCCATGCGGCCGACGGCTATTCCAGAGCCACCGGCAAGGTGGGTGTGGTTATCGCCACCTCGGGTCCCGGCGCCACCAATCTGGTAACGGGCATTGCCACGGCGATGCTCGACTCGGTACCAATGGTCGCCATTACCGGCAACGTGCCCACGTCCTTGATCGGTAAGGATGCCTTTCAGGAAATCAACATTACGGGTATGACCCTGCCGATTACCAAGCACAATTACTTCGTAACCGACGTTAATGAACTGGCAGACACCATTCGTGAGGCGTTTCAGATTGCCAAGTCGGGTCGCCCCGGCCCTGTACTGATTGATATTCCGAAGGACGTGCAGGTAGCGACCGCCGAATACGTCGCAGGCGGCGTGGTGGACTTCTTTCCCGAAGCCGAGGTTTCGGATGAGGATATTGACCGTGCGGTTGAGTTAATTAACGCCGCCAAGCGCCCCTATATCTATATCGGCGGCGGTGCAGCCGGTCAGGGTATGGCGGAAATGATTAAGGCGTTGGCAGAAAAGATCGACGGCTATATTGGCTGTACCTTTATGGGTCTTTCTACCTTGCCCAATTCCTACGACCGCTTCCTCGGTATGCAGGGCATGCACGGGCACTATGCCTCGTCGATGGCGAATAAGGAAGCCGACTTGGTTCTCGGTGTCGGCGTTCGTTTCAGTGATAGAGCCACCGGCAACCTGTCCAAATACTGCAAGGGCGCCAAAATCATTCAGCTTGATACCGACTTGTCGGAAATCAATAAAAACGTTAAGGTCGACGTTGGCCTGATCGGCAATATCGTTTCTTCCTTCACCCGCATCTTAGAGCGTTGCGAGAAGAAGGAGCGAGCCGAGTGGAGAAACCTCGTCGAGTGCTTAAAAGCCGAAGAGGCACACATTGAACAAGAGGTTGCCAATGCCGTACCGGCTAAGAAACTGACGCCGAAAAGAGTCTTTGACGTGATCAACGCCGTAAAGGATAAGGATACCATTATTGCAACGGACGTCGGTCAGCACCAGATGTGGACAGCACAGATGGTCAACTTTGAAAAGCCCCGCCGTTTCGCTTCGTCGGGCGGGTTGGGCACGATGGGCTTTGGCTTGGGTGCCGCTATCGGCGCACAGATCGCTTCAAACGACCGTGTGGTACTGATTACGGGCGACGGCAGTTTCGGTATGAACTTAAATGAACTGGCAACCGCCGTTACCTATAATCTGCCCATTACCATCGTTTTGATGAACAACGGCGTGCTGGGTATGGTTCGCCAGTGGCAGACACTCTTCTTCGGTAAAAGATACTCCAACACTGTGTTAGAGCGTAAGACCGATTTTGTAAAACTTGCCGAAGCCTTTGGCGCTAAGGCAACCACCGCCGCTTCCCCCGCTGAGTTTGAAGCCGCCTTTACCGAGGCGATGCAACACGACGGCCCCTACCTCATCAATACACAAATCGATATTGATGAATTTGTTTTGCCGATGTTGCCTCCCGGCGGTTCGATTGACGATATCATCGTGGCAAAGGAGGAAAAATGATGAAGCGATATGTCATTGCCGTTTACGTTGAAAACAAATACGGCGTGCTGGCCCGTGTATCGGGTATGTTTATGAGAAAGGGCTTTAACATTGACGCTCTGACCGTAGGCACCACCGATGACCCTGCCTATTCCCGCATCACCATCACCTTAAACGGCGACGATTATGCGAGAGAACAGCTTATCAATCAGTTAAAGAAGTTGCACAACGTACATAAGGTAAAATTGCTGGAAAGCGATAGCCGTGTTGAGCGAGAATTGATGTTGATCAAGGTAAAAGCCACCCCCGAAAACCGTAGCGAGGTTATGGCGGCGGCGGAAATTTACCGAGCTAAGATCATTGATTACAATACCGAAACGATGTGTGTTGAGGTAACGGGCGAGCCGAGCAAGATCAACGCCTTTATCGAGGTTATGAAACCGCTGGGTATCGTAGAAATGTGCCGTACGGGTGTGGTAGCCCTGGAACGCGGCGCAAGTATGATGTAAAAAATTAAATTCACATAAGGAGAACAAAACTATGCAGAACATTTATTATCAACAGGATTGTAATTTAGCTAAATTGAATGGTAAGACCGTTGCCATCATCGGCTACGGCTCTCAGGGTCATGCCCATGCGCTGAACCTCAAAGAGTCGGGCGTTAACGTTATCGTAGGTCTTTACGAAGGCTCCAAGAGCTGGGCAAAGGCTGAGAAGCAGGGGCTGACCGTTATGACCGCTGCCGCCGCCGCCAAGGCCGCCGATATGATTATGATCTTGATCAACGACGAAAAGCAGGCCGCTCTGTACAAAGAATCGATCGAGCCCAATCTGACCGAGGGTAAGACCCTTGCCTTCGCTCACGGCTTCAATATTCATTTTGGTTGCATTCAGCCTCCCGCCAACGTAAACGTTGTTATGATCGCGCCTAAGGGCCCCGGTCATACCGTTCGCAGCGAGTATCAGGCAGGCAAGGGCGTTCCTTGCTTGGTGGCTATCCATCAGGATGCCACGGGCGATGCGCTGGAAATCGCTTTGGCTTATGCGCTGGGTATCGGCGGTGCCCGTGCCGGCGTATTGGAAACCACCTTCCGTACCGAGACCGAGACCGACCTGTTCGGTGAGCAGGCTGTTTTGTGCGGCGGCGTATGTGCGCTGATGCAGGCAGGCTTTGAGACGCTGGTTGAGGCAGGCTATGATGCCCGTAACGCTTACTTTGAGTGCATTCACGAGATGAAGCTGATCGTTGATCTGATTTATCAGAGCGGTTTCGAGGGCATGCGTTATTCTATTTCCAACACCGCTGAGTACGGCGACTATATCACCGGACCCAAGATCATCACCGAAGAAACCAAGAAGGCGATGAAGAAGGTTCTTTCGGACATTCAGGACGGCACCTTTGCTAAGGACTTCCTGCTGGATATGTCTGCCGCAGGCTCTCAGGTTCACTTCAATGCGATGCGTAAGATCGCCGCTGAGCATCCTGCCGAGGTAGTGGGCAAGGAGATCCGCAAGCTGTACAGTTGGAGCGACGAGGATAAACTCATCAACAACTAATGGAGAGTAACATGATTAAAGATACGATTGTTGACGGTTTCCGTAATGCGCCCCACCGCTCTTTGTATCACGCCTTAGGCCTTACCAAGGAAGAGCAGGCTCGTCCGCTGATCGGTATCGTCAGCTCTTATAATGAAATCGTGCCCGGACACATGAACTTAGATAAAATTGCCGATGCGGTAAAGGTCGGTGTGGCGATGGCGGGCGGAACCCCCATCGTCTTCCCCGCCATTACCGTGTGCGACGGTATTGCCATGGGTCATACGGGCATGAAATACTCGCTCATCACCCGTGATCTGATTGCCGACTCGACCGAGGCGATGGTCATGGCTCACGGCTTTGACGGCCTGGTCATGATTCCCAACTGTGATAAGAACGTACCCGGCCTTTTGATGGCGGCGGCACGCTTGAACATTCCCACCGTCTTTGTCAGCGGCGGCCCGATGCTGGCCGGCCGTGTCGACGGCAAAAAGACCAGCCTGTCCTCCATGTTTGAAGCGGTTGGCGCATACAAGGCTGGCAAGATCGGAGACGACAAGCTGGACGAATACGTCTGCAAGACCTGTC
>JAZOCX010000075.1:0-2203 GCA_045596725.1 Eubacteriales bacterium | reverse complement strand
ATCTGTCGGATGAGCCGTTGTCCATCAGCCGTATGTCGGTTATCAGCGGCGGGCTTGACTGCATTGATATGTCTTTACGTACCACTGACCGTGATGTGGATAATTTTTATTCGGTCGGCTATTTTGATAATAATAGTTGGGGAAGAGAAGGTGAATTTAATTGGCATTCGCTTACTCCCGGTTGCCATGATATTGACTCCCGTTTCTTGCGTGATCGCTACAATCACCCGCTGATCTTTATTCGTAATAACGTGGAAGGTGTTATCTTCTTTGCTCAGCTGGCGTGGAGCTCGGGATACCGTTTTACCGTTGATTATGATGCGGTTCGTGAAGCGAACGATAAGATGATTGTGGCGGCACCCGCTCTTTCCTTTAAGGCGCAGATCATGGGTCATAATCCGATTTTGGTATTGCAACCGAAGGAAACCTATACCACGCCCGAGGTGTATATGGGTGCGGTACGTGGCTCCTTGGATGATGCCGTTAACGAAATGCATGCGCACATTCGTAAGTCGGTGCTCACAATGCCCGAGGCTGATCCTTCTGCTTGCTTGATCGGTTGCGGTATGGGTGCTGAGCACGATATGTCGGTAGAGACGAGCAAGGCTTACATTGATCAGTTTGCCGAGATGGGCGGCGAGATCTTTATTGTGGACGCGGGTTGGCAGACCCCGCCCAATGAAGAGCTGCAAAGTTTCTCCTATAACGGCGATAATAAGCCGCATCCTGACCGTTATCCCAACGGCATTGCCGAACTTAGCGATTACTGCCATGCCAAGGGCATGAAGTTCGGCTTGTGGGTAGAGATTGAGCGTCTGGGTAAATTTACGGCGCATTACACCGATAAACCCGATTGGTGCATTAATAATATCTATGGCAATAAGGGCGAGGGGCTTGACGGTTTTCTCGACTTCACGAATCCTGAGGTTGCCGAGTGGGCAGAGTCGGAAGCGGCACGTATTATTGAAGAATACAAGCTTGATCTTTTCCGTGTTGACTATAACATCGGCCCCAAAGAATATTTCCATATGAGAGATGTCAGCGGAAGCGGCATCAAGGAATGTGTTTCCCTGCGTCATTTCAATGCGGTCTATCAGATGTATCAAAACCTTAAAAAGCGTTTCCCGAACGTGATTTTTGAAAACTGTGCCGGCGGCGGTGGCAGAACCGACCTTGGTATTATGAAAGCCTTTAACCATACGTGGGTAAGCGATTGGCAGAGTATGCCTCGCTCGGCGATGATCACGAGCGGTATGACGATGGCGCTTCCTCCTGAAAGGGTTGACCGTTTGGCTTCGGGTATGGGTTGCCATCGCTACGGCAGTTTTGATGCGCACATCCGTAACGTCATGCTCGGACACGTAACTTTGAACGTTGTTGCGCCTGCGACTACGACTCCTAACCCTGTTCAAATGGAGTTTATTCAGCACAGCATGCAGATATATAAGGATTTTATCCGTCCTTTCTTACCGACTTGTAAGGTTTATCATCATACGCCCGAGTATAACAAGGCGATTCAGGATGGTGCTATGGTATTGGAGATTGCGGCTGCTGACGGAACACGTGGCGCGATCACCGCGTTTGCCTTGGCAAAAACCAACGGGAAAACGCTGACCGTTCATCCTCGCGGCATTGATGCGTCCCGTTCTTACAAGGTTATTCTTGATAATAACCGCGAAGAGTTTATGGTGAGCGGTAATCAGTTAAAGATGAGCGGAATCACAGTTGACATTCCTGCCTCTCTTTCTTCCGAGCTTATTTTGATCGAAGCAATCTAAATGAAAAGATGCGGTTTTATAGCCGCATCTTTTTTTGTGCATAATAATGGGGAAGGAGGGATGAGTGCGCTTGTTGAGACGTTACCGATCGCATATTGATTTTCGGGTAAAAACATCCTTATATCTTTCTCTTGGCATCAATCTTCTTTACGTAGGTTTTAAGATAACGACGGGCTTATTCTACCGAGCCTTTTGGTTTGATGCCGTTGCTCTTTATTATTTGTTATTGATTTTTATTCGATTTATTCTTTTACGCTCACTTAAAAAAAGAAAAACTATGCTGGCGGAATATCAAAGCTTTCGTTTGTGCGGTATTTTATTATTGGCGCTTGCGCTTGTGCTTGTGGGGATCGTGATGGCGATTACGCTACGTCCGACGGTGAAGGCATATCATCCTTTTATTGTAATTGGCATGGTGATCTATA
>JAZOCX010000074.1:0-14697 GCA_045596725.1 Eubacteriales bacterium | reverse complement strand
TCCATAATGGTAAGGTCAGCCGTGAAGTTGGTGTCGAACACACCGTCAAAGCCGAGCATCTTCAATGCCGAAACAAGCTTGCCGGTTACGATAGAGCCGATAGGCATACCGAACTCTTCACCAAGACCAACACGAACGGCGGGAGCTGTCTGAACAATAACGTGCTTCTCGGGGTCATTGAGAGCGGCAAATACCTTCTCGGTATCATCACGCTCGGAGAGCGCACCGGTCGGACACACGGTGATGCACTGACCACAAGCGATACAAGAGGTTTCAGCCAAACCGCAATCAAAGGGAGAGCCGATAACGGTAGCAAAGCCACGCTCATTAGCACCAATTACGCTAACCGACTGAACGTCCTTACAAGCGGCTACGCAACGACGGCAAAGAATGCACTTAGCGTTGTTGCGAACCATATGAATGGCGCTATCGTCGATTTCGGTGGGGGTAACTTCACCGTCGAAACGGTCCTCAACCTCAACACCGTATTCCTTGCACAGTGCCTGCAATTCGCAGTTTTGCGAACGAACGCAGGACAGACACTTCTTGTCGTGATTGGACAGGATCAATTCCAAGGTGGTACGGCGAGCATTGATAACCTTGGGGCTGTTGGTAATAACCTCCATACCCTCATTAACGGGATATACGCAAGCAGCAACAAGACTGCGAGCACCCTTAACCTCAACCATACACATACGGCAGGCGCCGATCTCATTGATATCTTTTAAGTAGCACAGGGTGGGAATAGCAACGCCTGCGATACGAGCAGCCTCCAAAATGGTACTGCTCTTGGGCACGGAACATTCCACGCCGTTAATTTTAATGGTAACGTTTTCCATGAAACTGCTCCTCCTTACTGTTTGCTGATAGCCTTAAACTTACAATGATCCATACAAGCGCTACATTTAACGCACTTATCGGGATTGATCTTGTAAGAAGGCAGTTTATGACCGGGGGCGACATAATCGGTCTTGACGATCGTGTCAGCCGGGCAATTTCTGGCGCACATACCGCAACCGATGCACTTATCTTTGTCGATAACGAAGGTAAGCAGATCCTTGCAGACGCCGGCAGGACATTTCTTGTCAACAACGTGGGCTACATACTCATCACGGAAGAATTTGAGAGTGGACAAAACGGGGTTAGGAGCCGTCTGGCCAAGACCGCACAAGGAGTTCTCCTTGATGTAATAGCAAAGCTGTTCAAGCTCGTCGATATCTTCGATCGTACCCTTACCGGAAGTGATCTTTTCAAGCTTTTCATAAAGACGCTTAGTTCCGACACGGCAGGGCGTGCACTTACCGCAGGATTCGTCAACGGTAAAGTCGAGGAAGAACTTGGCCATATCGACCATACAGGTATCCTCGTCCATGACGATCAGACCGCCCGAACCCATCATGCAGCCGATAGCAGTGAGGTTGTCATAGTCAACGGGGGTATCGATAAGCTCGGCAGGGATACAACCGCCGGAAGGACCGCCGGTCTGAGCCGCCTTGAACTTCTTGCCGTTAGGAATGCCGCCACCAATGTCTTCAATGATCTCACGAAGCGGGGTACCCATCGGGATCTCAACCAGACCGGTATGCTCGATCTTACCGCCCAGAGCAAAGACCTTGGTGCCCTTACTACGCTCGGTACCCATCGAAGCAAACCAATCGGCGCCACGCAGAATGATCTGAGGAACGTTAGCAAAAGTCTCAACGTTGTTCTCAACGGTAGGCTTGCCCCACAGACCCTTAACAGCAGGATAAGGAGGACGGGGACGAGGCTCGCCACGTTTGCCTTCAATCGAGGTCATCAAAGCGGTTTCCTCACCGCAAACGAAGGCGCCTGCGCCCAAACGAATAAACAAATCAAAGTCAAAGCCGGAGCCGAAAATGTTCTTGCCGAGGAGGCCGTATTCACGAGCCTGTTCAATCGCCATCTGCAAACGAGCAACGGCAATCGGATACTCAGCACGCACGTAGACATAACCCTCGGTTGCGCCGATAGCGTAACCGGCAATCGTCATAGCTTCGATTAAGCAATGGGGGTCGCCCTCCAAAACGGAACGGTCCATAAAGGCACCGGGGTCGCCCTCGTCGGCATTACATACAACGTACTTCTGATCGGCCTGATTGGGAGCAGTAAGTGCCCACTAGCGACCGGTGGGGAAACCGCCGCCGCCACGGCCACGAAGACCCGACTTGGTGATTTCATCAATAACGTCCTGAGGCTTCATCTCGGTCAGTACCTTGCCCAGAGCGGCATAGCCGTCCATCGCAATGTACTCATCGATGCTTTCAGGGTTAATCACACCGCAGTTACGTAATACAACACGGTTCTGACTCTTATAGAAAGCGGTATCATTCAAGGATACGTTGCCTTCAACAGGAGTGTCAGAGCCGGTATCATTATAAACCAAACGCTCTACAACACGACCTTTAAGCAGATGCTCGGTAACGATTTCCTCTACATCCTCGGGGGTAACACGGCTGTAAAAAGTGCCGTCGGGATGAACGATAACAACCGGACCGAGAGCGCACAAGCCGAAGCAACCGGTTTGTACGACCTTTACTTCATCCTGCAAACCGTTTGCTTCAATAGATTTAGCAAACAGTTCTTGAATCTTTACGCTGCCCGAGGAGGTACAACCGGTACCACCACAGACCAGTACATGAGCACGAATCATAATAGCTTAACGCCTCCTCAATTTTATGCTTTATAGTTGCCAATGGTATATTCGGCAACAGGCTTGCCACCGATCAGATGCTCTTCAACAACACGAGCAACCTTCTCAGCAGTCATCTTAACATAAGTAATTTTATCCTTGCCGGCTTCAAAGACTTCTACAACCGGCTCAAACTGGCAGATACCGATACAACCGGTCTGAGTAACGGTAACCTGAGCTGCAAGACCACGGTCATTGACCTGCTCAACAAAAGCCGAAAGAACAGGGCGAGCGCCGGCAGCGATACCGCAGGTAGCCATACCAACGACTACTCTCTTCTCTCCGCTACCTTCGCGAAGAGCTACTTTGTTTTGCATCTTCTCTTTGATTGCCTGCAATTCTTCCAATGATTTCATAACAGTTATCCTTTCTATGGAAAATATACATGATTTATTTCAGGTTATCAAGCAAAGGCTCATACGCCTCGGTCAAATAACCTTGAATCCATTGTAAAACCTCGTATTCATTAAGAGCTACGTCGCCAAGGACGGCACGCAGTTCACGGGTATCCATCGTTACGATTGTCTTCAAGTAATCATGCACAAAAAGAAAATCAACGTCGGGATGTCCCTGAACGAGGGTAATCAGCGTACCAACTATATCACCGAGCGGCGGACAGTCAATATGCTTATAATAAAACACTGCCTCAACCGTGGTGCCGTGGTCATCGGGGTGAGATTTCTCATCTTGTGAGGTAATCTTCACTCCCCCGCCCGTCATCTCGGCCGCCATGGTCAACAGCGGTATTCCCAAGCCTACGGGACGCGTGGTGCGCGTGGTATAAAAAGGATCGGTCAAACGAGAAACGGTGGCTTCGTCCATACCGCACCCGTTATCTACGATTTTTATCGTTAGGGTTTGTTCGTCTTGCATAAGTCGGATCTCGGTGAGCGTTGCGCCGGCTTTTACCGAATTCTCAGTAATGTCGAGGATATTCAGCGATAATTCTTTCATTGACCCCTCCTGAGATACTCAATCAAGCGCTTACGCACCAACGCACTGCTGTACGGCTCATCGTCCAACTCTATATATCGTTGCTTATCACGAATATCCCATAAATAATGGGCATCGCTTCCCACCACGCTCAGACAATGCGCAATCGCATGTTGGGAGCGATAGGCTTCTTCTTTTTCCCCGTCGTGAAACTCAACACAGCTGAAAACGGGAGTTTCGGGAACGGTACCCAAAACAGCCACGATCCCGTTTGCCTCACGGTCGATATGCGCAGGATAGCAGATCCCGCCGAATTGCTCTGCAAGCCCCACACTTTCATCCAGTGAAACGGTAGTGGCATTGCTCAGCAAATAAGGCTCCGAATCGATAATCTCATCGTTTTCATCCATCACCCATTGTTCGCCGAAAATATCGGGACGGTTGGGGATCAAAACACGCCGTCGAGCAATTTCCTCATCAAAAGCCATAGCCTCTTCCAGTGTAGGGAAAAGACAAATCATATGTATGTCTTCTGCCGTTGTCAATTCCATACCGGGGATCGGGACAATACCGTGCTTTTTTGCCGCCGCAAAAAAAGCGGGACAGTTACGGCAGGTATTATGATCGGTCAAAGCCATGATCTGCAATCCCGCTAACATCCCCATACCCACGATATTATTGGGCGTATTATCGTTATCAGCACAGGGCGAAAGACAGGAATGAATATGCAGATCGTAATAATAGCGATTCATAGTATTTCGGCAAGCATAAGCGCCGTTTTGTAAGCGCTTTGCTCACTTTGCAGAATATTGATTGATTTTTGCAGAGCTAACTCTACAACACCGTCATCCGGCTCAACACCCTCGGCCAAAATGATACAAGCCATATCCGCCAAGGTCGCCACGGCAACGATATTGCTGTTAGACATAATGGTAATCCAAGCATCGTCAGCCACTGCGCGTCCCATAACCCAGCTAAGCAGGTCTCCCATATAGACGCCCTTTACCTCTCTCTCCCCGTCGGGCAAGGCCGAGGCTTTGAGACTGGTTTTTGCTATGAGCTCGTTAACCGTCATGCTCATTCTCCTTTTGCGCAAGGTACTCTCTGAGTTTCTCACGCATGGTCAGTATGCAATCGCTTACTCCGGCCGTGCCCTTTACTACGTCCTCCGCAAAGGCTCGGCAGGTAGGCGCACCGCAGGATCCGCAATCAAGACCGGGTAATGTATTGCGCAACGCCTGAATATCGGCCAGCATACGCATGGACTTTGCCATATTATCACTAAGCTGTGTGATCGGCTGATACTCGGGCATACCGCTTGAAAAGTATTCTTCGGGAATATATTGCTGATCGGGGGGTAAGAAGTTACAGGATACCGGCATAAACCGACGCAATCCCTGCAACCGAGCTTTGGCGATGAAGGGGTTTTGCACCGTGAGTACACCGCCAACACAACCGCCCGTACAAGCATTCAGCTCAACGAATTCAAGCTGAGAGATAAAGCCGTTTTCGATCTGGTCAAGCACACGGATGACGTTCTCAATTCCGTCTGCCGCCAGATAATTATCATTAAACAAAGCGGTTGATTCTCCACCCGAGGAAGCCCAACCGATGCCCATCATACCCGACTGAGACAACTCTTCGATCTCATCGGTTTGTTTCATTTCGGTGATGAGCTGAAAATACACGTCGCTGATCGAAACCACTTCATCCACCTGACTGCCGTCGCCGCCAAAGTTTTTCACGTAGCTAACCTTGGCAGGGCAAGGAGAAATGAAGCATACCCCGATATCCTCAGCGGACAACTCAGGGTGTTCTTTTAAGGCTTTTTCACGGGAGAGCTTAGCAGCCATCTCAACCGGCGGATGCATTTGGAGAAGATTATCCATTAAAGATGGGAATCTCAGTGCGATCAACCGAACCACCGCGGGACAAGCCGAGCTGATAACCGGCTTTTTCACGCCCTCGGTATTGAGATATAAGCGTGTATAGGCAGAAACCAGTTCCGCCGCTTGGGATACTTCATACACATCATCAAACCCGATGCGAAGCAATCCGTTTAATACGTAATCGACATCGTCCAAATTATTGAACTGGCCGTAAAGCGCCGGCGCAGGCAGAGCAATTTTCCATTTGAAACGGCTCATTGCGTCCAGCTTGCTGCATACCGCCTTCTTTGCCTTTTGTGGGCAGGTGCGGATACATTCGCCGCAATCAATGCAACGCCCCTGATGGATGACCGCCCGTCCGTTTCGGATACGAATGGCCTCGGTGGGGCAATGGCGTAGGCAGGTGGTGCAGCCGATGCATTTGGGGGCATCTAAAAACACAGAATGCTCATATGTTTGCATAGTATGTACCTACCTGTTGTTTACAAAATTCAGTCAAGATTTACTCGCATGGTAATACGAGTTCCCTTCCCGACCTCCGATTGAATGTCCAGATAATCGGTATAGCGCTTCATGTTAGGCAAACCCATACCGGCTCCAAAGCCAAGGGAACGGATGCTGTCCGGCGCCGTTGAGAAGCCGGCTTGCATTGCCTGTTCGATATTGGCGATACCGGGACCGTGGTCCTCCAAAACAATCTCTACGGCGTGCTCATCAACACAAACCCGTGCATGACCGCCGCCGGCGTGGATGACCATGTTGATCTCGCCTTCATACATGGCTATGGATACCCGCCGAATGATCTCCGGCGGAAGACCGATCTGTCGAAGATTTTTCTTAATCTGTACCGACGCTTGACCGGCCGAGGTAAAGTTTTCACCGTCTACATCAAAGTGGAAGCATAAACTTTCACTCATGATCAGGACTCCTTTACTTTATTTCCAACCAAACCGTTACTGTAAAGAATACCGCACGCTTCATACATGCGCTTCTTTGTTGCCAATATAACCAGCCCGCATTCCTCTGCCAGGGTGATCATATCAGCGGTGGGCTCTTTAGCCCGAACGAAAACGATGCAACGCATATCCATCATTTCTGCGGTGCGGATAACCTGAGGATTAACCAGCCCCGTCAATAAGACCGCCTGATCTTTCACGTAGGCCAACACATCACTCATCATATCACTGCCGCAGGCAGAATAAACATCGTCTTCCAAATGATCTTGTCCCGCAATAACGCGAGCATCAAGCAGTTGCTGAATCGTAGCAATTTTCATGCTTAAACTTCCTTTTAGTCAGCGTATTTTGCAAGGATGTCATCTACATCGTCAACCGTCAGACGGCCGTATACTTCGCCGTTAATAGTCAAAACGGGAGCCAGACCGCAGGCGCCGATGCAACGGCAGGCAACGAGGGAGAACTTGCCGTCGGGGGTGCATTCTCCGTTACCGATCCCCAGTCTCTCGCTCAAACGATTGAAGATATCGCCCGAGCCCTTAGCGTAGCAAGCCGTACCAAGGCAGACGGAGATTTCATACTTACCCTTAGGCTGGGTGCTGAAAAAGGAATAGAAGGTAACAACTCCGTATACTTCTTCAAGGGGCACATCCAAACCCTCGGCAACAGCGATCTGAACCTCCAAGGGCAGATAGCCGTAAATATCCTGAGCCTTTTTGAGCACCTGAACCAGAGCACCGGGAACCTCTTTGTAGTCGGCCAATACCTGATTCAGTTTGCTGCGCTTCTCAGGAGTATCCTGAAAAGGAATCGATTCGTACTTGTTTTTCATCGTGTAAACTCCTCCTTGTATTATCGATCACATCATTTATAACTCATAAAAGAGCAAGATGCCGATTAGGTGCACCTCACCACCCATAATTATATATGATTTATATTAGTTTGTAAATAGAAAAAGCGCAAGAAATAAGGGATATTTGCGAAAATCGACAAATATCCCTTACACTTTTAATCCAATTCAAAAGCACCCGTATAAAGCTGATAATACGTGCCCTTTGCCGCCACCAAATCCTCGTGGCTGCCACGTTCAATAATCCGTCCTTTATCCAGTACCATAATCACATCCGAGTTCATAACCGTTGAGAGTCGGTGAGCGATTACAAAAACCGTACGCCCCTTCATCAGCTGGTCCATCCCTCTCTGTACGATCGCCTCTGTTCTCGTATCAATGGAAGAGGTTGCCTCATCCATGATCAATACCGGCGGATCGGCTACCGCCGCACGAGCGATAGCGAGCAATTGTCGCTGTCCCTGAGACAGATTCGAGCCGTTATTGCTAAGGGGTGTATCGTATCCTTCGGGCAGACGGGTAATAAAATCATCAGCACCCGCCAAACGAGCCGCCTGTATACACTCCTCATCAGTGGCATCTAAGCGACCGTAGCGAATATTGTCCATAACCGTTCCTGTAAAGAGATTGGTTTCCTGCAAAACAACACCCAAACTGCGACGCAAATCCTCTTTTTTGATATCATTGATATTGATACCGTCATAGCAAATGTCGCCGTCAATAATATCGTAAAAGCGGTTGATCAGATTGGTAATGGTCGTCTTCCCTGCTCCCGTAGCACCAACGAACGCCACCTTTTGCCCCGGTTTAGCATATACGCTTATATCATGCAAAACGGGCTTGTCGGGAACATAAGAAAAGTCGACGTTGGTTAAGGTTACATCACCCGCCAAGAGGGTGTAGTTTACACTACCGTCCTCATTCGGCTGACGCCACGCCCATTGCCCCGTGCGCTCGGCGGTTTCAGTAATATTACCATCGCTATCTACAACTGCATTAACAAGAGTAACCTTACCGTCATCCGTTTCGGGCTTTTCGTCCATCAAGGAGAAGATACGGGACGCCCCCGCCATACCCATGGCAATATGGTTGATCTGCTGAGAGAAGGTATTGATATTGCCGGTAAACTGCTTGGTCATATTGAGGAAAGGCACCACAATACTGATCTCAAACGCCATACCCGAAAGGCTGACGTTGGTCGCGCCCGTCAATAAGAACAAACCACCGCAAATGGCAATAATAACATACATAATATTGCCTAAATTCATAATGATCGGAGCAAGAATGTTGGCATACGCATTGGCACGGAAAGCATCGTTAAAGAGCGATTCATTGATCTTTTCAAAGTCTTCCGTTCCCTGCTTCTCACGGCAAAAGACCTTAACAACCTTCTGCCCGTTCATCATTTCCTGAATATAGCCCTCGGCAACCGCCATCGAGCGTTGTTGGCAAACGAAGTATTTAGCGGAGCCCCCGCCGATCTTGCGTGTTACAAGCGACATAATGATAATACCCGCCAGCACAATCGCCGTCATCCAAATACTGTAATAGAGCATAATGCCAAAGACGCAGGAGATAACGATACCCGCCTGCAAAAGCGAAGGCAAAGATTGTGAAATAAGCTGACGCAAGGTATCAATATCATTGGTGTAATGGCTCATGATATCGCCGTGCTTGCGACGATCAAAAAACGCAAGAGGCAAATTTTGCATACCGTCGAACATCTTACGGCGCATCTTACTTAAAAAGCCCTGCGTCATATACGCCATCAACTGCGACTGTGCCGTTGCGCAAATCATCGACACCACGTACAGTCCAATCAATAAGCCGATAAGCGGAAAAATCTCTTGGGATGCCGCATCCCAGTTTTTCGTTACATACCACTTCTCGATAACCGCAATCACTCGCTGGGTAAAGATAGCGGGAAGAGATGCCGTAACGGCAGAAAAAACAATGCAAAACACCGAAACGGGAAAGAGCACCGGATAGGCCTTGGCAAACAATTTAATGGCACGGCCGAGCGTACCCTTTGCGGGCGGAGGCCCCATCGGGCCCTTCATTTTACCCTTCATCATTGGTCGCCACCCCCGTTCGTCTGTTGCATATAGATCTCACGATAAATCTCACTGCTTTGCATCAACTCATCATGCGTACCGGATGCCGCAATCGTTCCGTTATCCATGACCAAAATCAGATCCGCTTCCTGCACCGAGCCGATACGCTGAGCAATAATGATCTTTGTCGTGTCGGGGTAACACTCCTTAAAGCCTGCACGGATCTTAGCGTCCGTCTTGGTGTCAACGGCACTTGTCGAGTCATCCAAAATCAGAATTTTGGGCGATTTTAGTAAGGCACGGGCAATACACAGACGTTGCTTTTGTCCGCCCGACACGTTGGTACCGCCCTGTTCAATATAGGTATCATACCCATCCGGGAAAGTTGAAATGAATTCATCTGCCTGCGCCAACTTACAAACACGTACCATTTCCTCATCGGTCGCCTGCTCATTACCCCAGCGCAGATTATCCTTGATCGTGCCCGAAAAGAGCAAATTCTTCTGCAATACCATTGAAACGGCATCACGCAATACCTTCAAATCGTATTTCCGAACGTCAACACCGCCCACCTTGACACTGCCTTCCGTTACGTCATACAAACGGGGAATCAGCTGAACAAGGGAGGATTTACTCGAACCGGTGCCGCCCAAAATACCGACCGTCATACCGGAATCAATATGCAAATTAATGCACGACAAGGCATTACGCTTGGCCTTTGCCGAGTACTTAAAACACACGTTTTCAAAATCAATAGAGCCATCGGCCACCTGCATAATCGGATTTTCCGGATTTTTCAGCGTCGGCTCCTCTGCAAGCAGTTCGCTGATTCGCTTCATAGCCTCAATCGACATCGTAAGCATAACGTAGATCATCGAAAGCATCATCAGCGACATCAGAATCTGAACGCCGTAAGTGAGCATCGCAGAAATTTGACCGATATCAATGGTCTGACCGCCACTTTGAATCACCAAACGAGAACCGACCAGCAACACGAAAATAGAGTTAAAATACATGCACAACTGCATAAGCGGGGTGTTGAGCATAACAATACGCTCCGCTTTGGTGAAATCCATACGGATATTTTCTGACGCCTTGCCAAACTTTTCCTTCTCGTACTCCTCACGGGAAAATCCCTTAACTACACGAATACCACGCACGTTTTCCTCGATCGATTCATTTAAGCGGTCGTATTTTTTGAACACACCACGAAATGCGGGCATGGCAAATCGAGCAATTAAAAGCAATCCGACCACCAAGACAGGGATAACGACAACAAAGGTCGCCGCTAACCAGCCACCCATAATAAAGGCCATGACAACCGAGAAAATCAGCATGAGGGGAGAACGAACCGCCGTACGAATCACCATCATATAGGACATCTGTACGTTGGTAACGTCGGTCGTTAAACGAGTAACCATCGATGCCGAAGAAAACTTATCAATGTTTTCAAAACTGTACGTCTGCACCTTACGGTAAACGTCGTTACGAATATTTTTGGCAAAGCCCGCCGAGGCCTTGGCGCAGGTGTATCCGCCCAAACCTCCGCAGGTTAAAGAAACAAGCGCCAACACAATAAGAATAAGCCCCGTATTAACGATCTGCTGGATGGGCGCATTCGCCTTTATGTCATTCACTAAATTGGCAGTAACGAAAGGAATCATAACCTCAATCGCCACTTCAAGCACCATCAGCCCACAAGTGATAAAGGTGGGCGTCTTATATTCTCTTACGCAAGAGAGCAGTCTTTTTATCATATAATCTCCTTATACGAGCAATAATTTCCATGATTTCATTATAATCCCATTACCCTAAAATATCAAATGATTTTTTTGTGAACAAACAAGAAAGAGACGGTTATACCGTCTCTCTTATCTTGCTCACATCAATCCACGCCTTAGGCTTGGCGCAACGTTCCAGTTCCTCGGGCGTAAGCTCAATAGCACTATTACTGCTCCCGCAGGCAGGGAAAACGGTTTCAAAGCGTTGCAATGACTTATCAAGATAAACCTCAACACCTTCTTTTACGGCAAAGGGACAGACACCGCCTACCGCATGCCCGATCAGTTCCACCGCCTGCTCAGCCGTAAGCATCTTGGCCTTACAGGAAAATTGCGCTTTGAATTTAGGATTATCCACCTTGGTATCGCCCGCCATAACGATCAAAATAGGCCCGTTATCGGTCATGAAAGACAACGTTTTAGCAATACGCGCACCCTCACACCCCAGCGCCTGTGCCGCCAGCTCAACGGTGGCGCTGGAAACGGAAAACTCTTGAATGCGCAAGTCCATGTTAAATGATTTCAAATATTCTCTAACAGCCTCAATCGACATCAGTTTCTCCTTAAAAGCAAAAGGCTCTGCACGAGCAGAGCCTTTTGATTATGATATTAGTAAGCCTGAACAACGGTGGCATTGCCGGTGGGGCAAACGTTCTTGCAGCGACCGCACTGAATGCACTTGTGGGTCGACTCGCCTTTGAGAATGCTGACACCGCCGCTGGTACCGATACGGGTAGCACCCGCAGCAATAACCTTCTCGGCATCTTCCTTGGTACGAACACCGCCCGATGCCTTGATGCCCATGGTAGGACCAACTGCACGGCGAATGAGGGCAACGTCTTCGGGAGTAGCACCGCCGGTGGAGAAACCGGTGGAAGTCTTAACGAACTGAGCACCGCAGGAAACGCACATCTGAGAAACCTTAACCTTCTCATCATCAGTCAAAAGGCAGGTTTCGATAATAACCTTAACGGTAGTGCCGTTAGCAGCCTTAACAACAGCCGAAATATCTTCACGAACGAGATCCCAGTTATTGTCCTTAATAGCACCAACGTTAACAACCATATCGATCTCGGTAGCGCCGTTGGCAATTGCCTCAACGGTTTCAACCGCCTTAACGAAGGGGGTGTTGGCGCCCAAGGGGAAACCGATAACGGTGCATACGTTAACACCGCTGCCGGCAAGGCGCTTAGCCGCATATTTTACGTGAATAGGATTGAAGCAAACCGAAGCAAACTTATTCTCCATCGCCTCAACACAGCACTGCTCAATCTTGGTGAGAGGAGTGTTGGCAGCCAAAACCGTATGGTCGATATAAGTATTGAGCGGACGGGAAGCAACGGGAGCGGTATAACCACCTACGTTACCGGCCTGCTTTGCCACTTCCTTGGCAATCGCTTCAATCAGATTTGTCATGTTGATATCCATTTTAGGTTCTCCTTGGCTTATAAATTATCCATTTAGAATCATTATACATCATCATTTTGATAAATGCAAGAGCGTTTAGTCGAATTTAATAAAAACCATACCGGTAATAATTTTAGGGTAGAAATACGTCGCCTTCTGAGGCATCTTCTCGCCTGCCTTGGCAACGTCTTTAATTTGACCGATACGAGTGGGGTTGAGCAGAAAACTGCAAGAATACTTTCCTTTTTTCACCGCACTGATCGCCTCTTCAATATTGCGTGTGTAGGTGAGTTTGGTCTGCTTTGCCTGATCCGCCTTAGTAATTCCCATCACGCCTTCTAAAATTAAGGTATGCAGTACCGTAACGTCAAGTTCACGGAAGGCGTCCGACATTTCAGGGAGTATACTGCCAAGCTGTCCCTCGTCGTGATAACCAAGCAGATAATAATAGTCCTTACCCGTGTAAAGCGCTATCGTATGCTCATCTAAGCCGTCAGCAAGCACCTGCTCAATGTTATCAAGGTCTTTACGGCATTCAAAACTGAAATTTTTGTTGATGCCATCAAGCACTTCGCTCTCGTCGAAGGTTCCGTAGTTGGCAACCATACGGTGGGTCGGGAAAATAACCAATCCGTCGCTCTCCATATCCACCAAAAACATACAGGTATAATTGGCGGGATGCTCAGCCGAAAAATCGGAGTTTTGCTTTTTGAGTTTATTACGATAATTGAGCGCCGTTTCATAACGATGGTGTCCGTCGGCAATAAAGAGCTGACGGTCGGCAAAATCAGAAGAAAGCGCATCAATGATTTCTTTATCGGACACTAACCACAAACAATGCGTTACGCCGTCATTATCGGTAAAATCTACGTCAGGCGCACCGGCACTCGCCTGTTCAATCAGAGCATGGATCGTCTTTTTCTCATCGATATACAAAGAATAAATTTGCGAAAAACTGGCACTCGTTGCACTCAAAAGATCCAAACGATCGGTCTTTGCCTTGGAAAGAGTATTCTCGTGAGGCAAAATTACGCCGTTTTCAAACTCTTCAAGCCCCACGGCACAGATAACACCCTTAACCGAATAAGACTCGTCCTTAACCGAAAATTTCATCTCGTAGATATATACGCTATCTTCTTTATCTTGTTCGAGTATACCGTCAGCAAGCCACTGTCTGTAAAGTTCATTTGCTTTCGCATAACAATCATCGCCCTTCGGCAGTTCCAGCTGAATCAGATTATACTGACTGCGTTCAACCAAAGACGCACGCTGTTCTTTGTTCACAATATCATAAGGCGGACAAACCAAATCGGCAATATTCCCTGCTTTTGGGGTGTAGCGCACACCGCGAAATCCTTTAATACGAGCCATATGTTTCCTCCGTTAAGGTAATAATAATGTTATTATATAAAATGCTTTTTGAATTTTCAATCAATAATGGAAAAAAATAATGAAAATACACGATAAATATCTGTTCATACTACAATTGAGGTGAAAAATATGTGTAGTAAAATACCTTTTATCATCGGTATGGCCGCAGGTATCGCCGTCGGTAGCGCCGTTGGCGTTATGTCGCAATCGAGAACGGTCAAGGTTGCGGGTAAGAAATTTATGCGTACACCTGCCGGTCGTGTTGTAAAAAGCGTTGCCGGTATGATTGAGCAACTCTAAAAAAGATAGCATAACCTTATGATAGGTTATGCTATTCTTTTACTGTAAAGCCATTACTCTTTATTTATTTTTTCCACTTTTTCTTTATATTTACGAACGGCATCATAGTTTTTATCGGCCGACAGTTCTTCAAGCTGTTCCAGCAGTTCTTTTTGCTTGCGGGATAAGCTTTTGGGGACTTCAACCATCACACGGATATACATATCCCCTCGTCCTCTGCCGTTAACAAAAGGAACACCCTTATTCTTAATACGGAACACCGACTGATGCTGTGTGCCCTCAGGAATATTTTGCGTAACCGTTTCTCCATCCACCGTGGGCAATTCCAAGGTGCAACCCATCGCTGCCTGCGAAAGGGTTAACGGCACGTCATAGGAAATATCGTTTCCTTGACGCTGGAAGAGGACGTGAGGCTTAACCGTAACAGTAATATACAAATCGCCGTT
>JAZOCX010000073.1:0-7952 GCA_045596725.1 Eubacteriales bacterium | reverse complement strand
GCATTGAAGTGGGCGGGGTCAATATGCTATAATAATAAGAAATAGCAGAAATTATTAAGGTTAAAGGAGAAAAGGATATGGAAATTCAACTCCAAGAGCTTATTGAACAGATTAAAAAGGACGGCGTAGAAGCCGCCGAAGCCAAGGCAGAAGCGATTGTCAAGGCGGCGCAGGAGCGTGCCGATAAGATCGTGGCCGACGCGCAGGCGCAGGCGGAAAAGATGATTGCCGCTGCTAAGAGCGAAAACGAGCGTATGGTCAAATCGAGCGAGGAAGCGATCATGCAGGCAGGCCGTAATCTGCTCATCTCCTTCCGTGAGAGCGTAACCAGAGAGATGCAGGCAATTGTGAGCGAGGGCGTAAACGTCGCCTATGCTAAGGAAAGTTTGGCTCAGTTGATCGTAAAGGCGGTGGAAGCCTGGGTGAAGAACCCCGATACCGATAATCTGTCGGTGATGTGTGATGCCGAGACGGTAAAGGCGATTGAAGAAACGGTGCTGGCAGGTCTTAAAGAGAAGATGCTTAGTGGCGTTACCTTAAAGCCGAGCGAAACGATTGACGGCGGGTTCCGCATCACGGCGGATAACGGCAGTGCCTATTACGATTACAGCGCCGAAGCCGTGGTGGAGATGCTGTCGAGTTATCTCAGCCCGAAGGTTACCCGCATGCTCAAAGAGGCGTAAGCGCTATGGCAGAATATTATCTGATTTCCCAGCTCCCGTCCTTAGACGGGCTGAGCGAAAACGCCCCCCTTCCCATAACCGAGGGGCGGTTTTGGGAGCTTTGTTCCCGTATTCTGGATAACAAAGCGATGCAGGAGCTGGAAAGATTAACGATTATCCCGCCCCAAACCCCCGAGAAATCGGCTTCGGCATTGATTGAGGCCTGGAACGAGGGCGAACGGGCTTTGCGTCTGGCGCTGGGCAAGGCACGGGCGGAGAAAATGAATAAGCCTTTTGAGGCACCCCTTGTGCCCAATGACGTGCAAAAGACGGCAAACAGTGCCGTGGAGATCGAGAATCCGTTAGAGGCGGAGCGGTTTTTGTTACAGTATCGGCTGAAATTTTTGGAAAGCCTGCGCCCGATGGATAACTTTTCACTTGATTTTATCTTCTATTACGGCTTAAAGCTGAAACTGTTAGAGCGGATAGGTCGGTTTGATAACAAGGTGGGCGAAGCCACCTATTACCATATTTACAACGCCATTGTAGATGGCAGGGAGGCTTGATGATGAGTAAGAATATCGGAAAGGTAGTCAGCATCAACGGAAACCTGGTGTCGGTCGAGTTTAGCGGCACCGTATGTATGAACGAAATATGCTACGTCCATATTGCCGATGCAGCCCTCAAAAGCGAGGTTATCCGTATCCGTGGGAACGTCGCCCAGATTCAGGTGTATGAAATGACGGGCGGTATTAAATGCGGGGACGAGGTAGAATTCACCGGCGATATGCTCTCGGCACAGGTCGGCCCCGGTCTTTTGGGTCAGATTTATGACGGTCTGCAAAACCCCCTGCCGGTGTTGGCAGAGAAGGCGGGCTGGTTTTTGGAGCGTGGCAATTATGCCGACGGTCTTAACGCCGAGAAGAAATGGGCCTTTACCCCCACCGCCAAGGCGGGCGACGTGTTGCGTGCGGGCGACTACGTGGGCACCGTACCGGAAGGTGCCTTTACCCATAAGATCTTCATTCCCTTTTATTTGCTCGGCACCTATACCGTAAAATCGGTTGTAGAGGCGGGCGAGTATACGGTGAGCGACGAGGTCGCAGTGATCGTTGACGAGCGAGGCCGTGAAATCTCGGTAGCCATGTCCTTTAAGTGGCCGGTCAAACGTGCCATTCGCTGTTACAGCGAGCGTTTAGCCCCCGTGGAAACGATGGAAACCAAGGTACGCCACGTCGATTCGCTCTTCCCCGTAGCCAAGGGCGGTACCTATTGCACCCCCGGCCCCTTCGGAGCGGGTAAGACGGTGTTACAGCATACCACCTCGAAGTATGCCGACGTGGATATCGTTATCATCGCCGCTTGCGGCGAGCGTGCGGGTGAGGTTGTTGAAACGCTGACCGAGTTCCCCGAGCTGATCGACCCCAAAACGGGCCGTTCGCTGATGGAACGCACCATTATTATTTGTAACACCTCTTCGATGCCGGTTGCCTCCCGTGAGGCGTCGGTTTACACCTCGGTAACGCTTGCCGAGTATTACCGTCAAATGGGTCTGCACGTATTGTTGTTGGCAGATTCCACCTCCCGTTGGGCACAGGCGCTTCGTGAAATGTCGGGCCGATTGGAAGAGATCCCCGGCGAGGAAGCCTTCCCCGCCTATCTCGAATCCTATATCGCCGCCTTTTACGAGCGTGCGGGCTATGTCCGTCTGCATGACGGGTCCAAAGGCTCGGTAACCATCGGCGGTACCGTTTCTCCCGCCGGCGGTAACTTTGAAGAGCCGGTTACGCAGGCAACCTTGAAGGTGGTCGGCGCCTTCCACGGTCTGTCCCGTGAGCGCTCGGACGCGAGAAAATACCCCGCCATCGACCCGCTGATTTCCTGGTCGAAATACGGCGGTGTTATCGACGGTAAAACGTCGGAATTTTTCAAGGATATCCTTTACTACGGCAACGAGATCGATTCGATGATGAAGGTCGTCGGTGAAGAGGGCACCCCGCTGGATGACTACGTGGTGTACCTCAAAGCCGATATGCTCGACGCCGTGTATTTACAGCAAAACTCCTTTGATTTAGTCGATGCCAACTGCACCACCGAGCGTCAGCAGTACGTGAGCGATAAGCTGAAAAAGGTGCTGGGCAGTGAGTATGCACTGAGTGGCAAGGACGAGGCAAGAGCTTTCTTTAACCGTATGCGCCAGCGCTTTATCGACTGGAACTATACCGAATTTAAGAGCGAAGCCTTTGCAAAGGCAGAAGCCGAGATCGACGCCCTCTATGCCGAGGGCAGCGGCGTGGTAAAGGACGGTGAATGAGAATGAATAAAGTATATAACCGCATTGAATCGATTACGGGCAACGTCATTACCGTCCGTGCGAGTGGTGTGCAGTATAACGAGCTGGCACAGATCACTACCCGTTTCGGCAAATCCTTGGCGCAGGTCAATAAGATCGAGGGCGACGTGGTATCGCTCCAAGTCTTTGCCGGCGGTCAGGGTGTTTCGACGGGTGATGAGATCCGCTTTTTGGGTCGCAGTATGCAGGTGTCGTTTAGCGAGGATCTGCTCGGCCGTATCTTCAACGGCTCGGGCGAGCCGAGAGATAAGGGCCCTGCCCTTGTCGATAATATGAAAACCATCGGCGGCCCTTCGGTTAACCCCACCAAGCGTATTTTGGCAAACCGGATGCTGAGAACCAATATCCCGATGATCGATATGTTTAATACCCTGGTCGTATCCCAGAAACTCCCCATCTTTTCAAGCTCGGGCGAGCCGTACAACCAACTCCTTGCCCGCATTGCGATGCAGGCGCAGGCGGACGTTATCGTGCTCGGCGGTATGGGGCTGAAATACGACGATTTCTTGTATTTCAAGGACGAATTATCGAAGGGCGGCGCATTGAGTAAGACCGTTATGTTTATCCATACGGCGTCCGACCCGACGGTAGAATGTATGATGATCCCCGATATGTCGCTGGCGGTGGCAGAGCAGTTTGCCTTGCAGAATAAGGACGTACTGGTACTGCTGACCGATATGACCAACTTTGCCGATGCGATGAAAGAAATCGCCATTACCCAAGAGCAGGTGCCTTCCAACCGTGGTTATCCCGGCGATCTGTATTCTCAGCTTGCCGCCCGTTATGAGAAGGCGGTAGACTTTGCCGATTCCGGCTCGGTTACCGTTTTGGCGGTAACGACGATGCCGGGTGATGACGTAACTCACCCCGTCCCCGATAACACGGGCTATATCACCGAGGGTCAGTATTATTTGAAGGGCGGCCGCATCGAGCCGTTCGGCTCCCTTTCCCGCTTAAAACAAAACGTCAACGGCAAAACGAGAAAAGACCATCGTGCGCTGATGGACGCTATGATCCGTATGTACGCTTCTTATAAAGAAACCTTAGAGAAGAAGAACATGGGCTTCTCGATGAGCCGTTGGGACGAGAAACTGCTCAAATACGGCAACTTGTTTGAGGAGAAATTGATGGATCTGTCGGTAAACCTCACCTTAGAAGAAGCGCTTGATTTAGGCTGGGAGATCTTAGCCGACTGCTTCGAGAAGGACGAAACCGGCATCAAGTCAGACCTTACCGACCGTTTCTGGCCAAAGGGTTAAGGGAGGTTTGAGTCTGTGGCAAAAATCAAATTAACGAAAAACGAGTTAAAGATACAAAAAGATGCGCTGAAAATGTATCGGAGATATTTGCCTACGCTGACACTGAAAAAACAACAGCTCCAAACCGAGATCCGTGCCATTGAAGCCAAGGCGAAAGCGGTCAGGGCCGAGAAGTCGGCATTGGAAGCGGGCTTTGGCGAGTGGATCGCCGTGTTTAGTGAAAAGGACGCTTTCCCGAAAGGCGTCGTAAAGGTGAGCAACATCCGCAAAGGGGTAAGCAATATCGCCGGCGTGGATATCCCCACCTACGAGGGCGCCGATTTTATGCGGAGCGACTATGATTTATACACCACCCCGCTCTGGGTCGACCTTGCCGCCAATCATATGGAAAAGGCGATATCGCTCGATTTGGAAGCGCAGGTGCTGGATCAGCAGGTAGCCTTGTTGGAGAGGGAACTGAGAGCCACCTCTCAGCGAGTCAATCTCTTTGAAAAGGTAAAAATCCCCGAAGCACAGCAAAACATTAAGAAAATCTCTATTTATATGGCCGACCAGCAGGTCAGCGCCGTAGTACGCTCGAAGATCTCCAAGCGCAAGATCGCTGTAAGGGGCGCAGAGGAGGTGTCCGTATGATCGTACCGATGAAAAAGGTATCGCTCATTACTCTGTGCGATAAAAAAGAAGCCACGCTGAAAACACTTCGTAAACTGGGCATCGTCCATATCGAAATCAGCGAGGGCAGCGGCGAGAAATTGGCGCAGTATCAAGAGCAGATCGCTCTCTTGGAACGGGCGCTGTTTGCCATCGGCAAGAGCAAGGCTGAGCCGACGTCGATGGATACCGAAAAAGCCTTAGCGATTGCCGAGGAAGTGGATCAGCTCACGGCGCAAAAGGGAGAGTGCCTGTCCGAGCGTGCAGGGCTTTATGCTGAGCTGGAACGTGTCAAGGCGTGGGGCGAGATCGACCCGAAGAGCATCGAGGAGTTAGGTATTTCGCTGTATGAAATGCCGAAAACCGAGTATGCGATGCTTTCTGAGGAACTAAAAACGGTAACCCTCGTCTCGGATAAGAATACCGTCAAGTTTTTATTGATGGGCAATGAGGAATCGTTAGCCGCCTACCGCTTTGTGTTGCCGAAAGCATCTACCGAGCAGTTGCGCCAAAAGATTGCTGAACTTTCCCAACAAATTCAGGATATCGATGAAAAAATCGCCTCGTACGGCGGCGCTGTTGAGGGACTGAAAGATGCGATTGTGAGCATAGATAAGAGCGTAGAGTTTGAAACCTACGCCACGGGTATGCAAACGGAAAGCACCTTAGCCTATTTCACCGGCTATATTGAAGCCGAGAAATTGGACGCCTTAAAAGAAACCGCCAAGGAAAACGCCTGGGGTCTGTTTATTGAAGAGCCAAAGGCGGAGGACAACGTCCCGACGAAACTCAAAAACAATAAACTTGTCAGCCTCATTTATCCGTTGACCGACTTTTTGGGTACCGTCCCCGGCTATTTCGAGTACGATATTTCGGGCTGGTTTTTAGCGTTTATTCTCATCTTTTTCGGCATTATTTTCGGCGACGGTGGCTACGGTTTGCTGATTACGGCGATTGCCGCTATCCCGATTCTGTCGGCGCTGATCAAGAAAAAGGCGGTACAGCCCACCTTCCTGCTGATTGGACTGTTTGGGTTATCCACCGTTTTGTGGGGCACCCTTACCTGTACCTGGTTCGGGTTGTCGCCCGAGCAGCTGCCGCAGTGGCTGAAATCCCTTTCCATTCCCGTCATATCGAACGTCTACGCCGATACCCTTTGGACGTTACCTTGGACGGAGGCGGGCGTAGGGCTGACAACGGCGCAAAACTTGCAGATCTTCTGTTTTAGTTTGGCGCTCATTCAGTTAACGGTGGCCCATATCAAAGGGGCGGTGCGCAATCGCCACTCTCTTAAAATCTTGGGCGATATCGGCTCGATTTTACAACTGATCGGCATTTATTATATAGTGCTTAGTTTAGTTGTCAATGCGCAGGTGTTCAGTTTTGGCTTGGTGCTGGGCGGTGTTCCCGTCGGCACCGTGGCGATCGCCTTGATCGGCGTCGGCTTTGTGATGAGTTTTGTCTTTGCCAATTTTGAAGGCAGTATCCTAAAATCGATTTTGTCGAGTTTAACGAATATCGTATCGGTTTTGCTTGGCGTTGTTAACGTCTTTTCGGATATCGTGTCCTATATCCGCCTGTGGGCGGTCGGGCTTGCCGGTGCGGCGATCTCGGCAACGGTCAATGAATTGGCAGGGCCCTTGCTTGGTAACTTTTTATTTATGATATTGGCGATCGTTCTGCTCGTGTTCGGACACGGCCTGAATATGGTGCTCAATATTTTGTCGGTTATCGTGCACGGTATTCGCCTGAATACCTTAGAGTTTTCCTCGCACCTCGATATGTCGTGGAGCGGGCATAAGTTCAAACCTTTTGAAGAATAAATAGAAGATAAAGGAGAAATGTTATGAATTTCGGAGCATTATCAACAGCATTGGTTATGGGCATTGCCGCCATCGGCTCTGCCATTGGTATCGGTATGGCCGGTCAGGCGGCTATCGGCGCTTGGAAGAAGTGCTATATGAGCAATAAGGCCGCCCCCTTCATTCTCACCGTATTTGCGGGCGCCCCGCTGACCCAGACTATTTACGGCTTTCTGCTGATGCAGCAGATGAAGGCATCGACAGCCGACCCCGCCTTCCTGCTCGGCCTCGGTATCGCCTCGGGCGTAGCGATGGCAGCCTCGGCTATTTATCAGGGTAAAGCCGGTGCCGCGGGTGCCGACGCACTCGCCGAAAGCGGCAAGGGCTTCTCGCAGTACATCACGGTAGTCGGCTTGTGCGAAACGGTCGCTCTCTTCGCCCTCGTATTCAGTATGGTAGCCCTCGGCTAAACACAATAAAAAAGCACCCCAAACGGAGACACTTCAAAGTGAAGTGTCTCCGTTTTTTAGTGGTATTGTAAGGCAAGCCTCACAGTGATATTTTGCCTTACGGCAAAGTGATATGATATTCGCAAAAAACTCGGCGTAGCCGAATATCACTTGGGCGAAGCCCAAATATCACTGCGAAGCAATAGAACTCGCCGCAAGGCGAATAAAACTGAGGCACCTTCTTTATAGAAGGTGCCTCAACGGGGTGCTTTTTTTATTTTGCCAGAAGTTCGGCTGCCTTTTCGGCAGAAATTTCTTTCATCGTTTCACCACAGCATTTAATACCGCAGTTTTGGCAGGTGCAATCGATTAAAACCTTAACCATCGCCCCGCACTTTTCGCAAAGTACGATCTTATCCATCTTCTCACCTCCTTATTGATTAAAGCGCTTGAAAAGACTAATGAGTTCGTCAATGGTGTCGAACTCTCCGTTTTCCAAATCTCTGGTAACGCACATATACAAATGATTTTCCAATATATGCGATGACAGACTCTTCACAGAACTTTTCACGGCAGATAACTGAATGAGCACGTCGTTACAATAGGCGTCATCTTCCACCATCTTTGTTATGCCGTTAATTTGACCGGCAATGCGATGCAAGCGATTGATGATCAATTTCTTCTCATCAGCGCTTCTTATCGTTTTCTTACAACAAGGCTTATCCATACTTTATCCCTCCACTGACATTATATACCCCCTGGGGGTACATTGTCAA
>JAZOCX010000072.1:0-16785 GCA_045596725.1 Eubacteriales bacterium | reverse complement strand
CCAATCTCGGTAACGCTGTCGGGAATAGGCACGCTGGCAAGAGCGGTACAGCTATCAAAGGCATAGTCGCCGATGCTGATCAGACCCTCCGATAAAATGAGGCCGATAAGACCCTCACAGAAGGTAAAGGCACCGTAGCCGATGGTTTTTACACTGCCGGGCAGAGCAACGCCCACGATGTTATCCGAGAAGGCAAAGGCATAGTCGCCAATGCTCGTCAGAGTGGCGGGGAAGGAAAGGTTTACAAGATTGTCGCAGTTATAAAATGCCTGCTCGGCAATCACCGTTACGCCCAAAGGAATGGCATAATCCGTACGGGTGTTGGCACGGGGATAGGCAAGCAACTGCGTCATGTCCTTGGTGAAGAGTACGCCGTCAACAGCCGTATACACGGTGTTGGCGGGCTCAACAACGACGTGAGTTAAACTGTTACAGCCCGAATAAATGTTTTTACCGATATACTGAACGCTTGCGGTAATCCAAGAACTGCCCAGAGAATAGCAGTTAGCAAAAGCGTAGTCGCCGATAGACACCAGACTGCTGGGCGTGCCGATAGCCGGCAAGCTAACGCAGTAGGCAAAGGCAGAAGCGCCGATGCTGGTAACGCCCTGCGGAACCTCGATACCGACAAGGCTGGTACAACCCTCAAAAGCGAAATTACCGATAGTGGTAACGGTAGAGGGCAAAATGAGGGTGCTGATAGCCGTACAATACTGGAACGCGCAGTTACCAACCGCCGTTACAGGATAACCGCCCAAGGTCGAAGGCACCACAACGTGTCCGCTGATGGCGGGGTCAACGTTGGTAATGGTAGCCTGTCCGTTAGATACGGAGTAGGTGTAATACCCCTCGCTGTTGGTAGCCGCTTGTACAATCGTGGCAGGCGCCAGAGAGACAAGCAGGACAACAGCAAGAAGGACGGATAGGACTTTTTTCATAATAAGTAATCCTCCTGTGCGCATAATTAAAGACTTATAATCATTATATAATGCTTTCCGCCCAAAGTCAAGAAAATCCCCCTGCCGTATGGAGATAGAAGAAGACGCAAAAGGAAAAGCGGCGTGGCTATTGCCACACCGCCTTATTAAAAAAGTTTACTGCATGTTGCTTTCGTACTTGGAGATCATCTTCTTAACCATCTGACCGCCGATCGAACCTGCCTGCTTGGAAGTTAAGTCGCCGTTGTAACCCTGCTTTAAGGTAACGCCTACTTCGCTGGCACATTCGTTCTTAAAACGGTTCATAGCTTCTTTGTTTGCGTTCTTGTTTACCATCATATTCACCTCCTTATGACTTGGTTTCATCCTTATTTTTCGGCAAAAATATTCATTTACCCCAAGAAATTTATGGAATTTTCATTGATAATGTTCTTTTCTTGCCATATAATAAAATGAGGAGGCGATATATATGAATTGTTGTATTTTCGGATCGGCAAGCGATCATATCGATAAAAACTATCGCGATAAAACCTATGAACTCTCTTTGCGTTTGGCAAAACTCGGACACACGCTCATCTTCGGCGCCGGTCGGCACGGGGTGATGGGCGCTTCCGCCCGTGGGTTTTTTGACGGGGGCGGAAAGATCGTCGGCGTTGTGCCGAAGTTTTTTCAAGAGGACGACATTGAACTTCCCTTTCTCCACTGCGATGAACTGATTTTAACCGAGACCATGCGGGAGCGCAAGGGCATTATGGAAGAGCGTTCCGATGCCTTTCTTATTCTGCCCGGCGGGATCGGGACCTTTGAGGAGCTGTTTGAGGTCCTCACCTTAAAACAACTAAAACGCCACAACAAACCCATTTTGTTTTACGATATTGACGGCTACTACCGTCCGCTACTTTCTATGATGGAAGAATCGATCAAGCAACATTTTATTACCCCCGCCTGCCGAGAACTGTATCAGGTGTTTGACAACCCCGATGACCTCATTGATGCACTCTACCAAACCGAACCGGAGTATGACGTGAAAGAATTAAAGGAAGGGTAAGATGGATCTTCATATCTACCACAACACCATAAAATTGGCTCGGCAACTGCTGGATACCTCCAAACCGACCACGCCCATCATCAATTATTTTTCGCAAAAACCCGATTTTCATCCCTCAAACATCACCCCGCTGCCCTCGGCTTCGCCCGAGAGCTGCGGTATTCCCTCCTCGCATATCGAGGCGTTTTTACGGGAGCTTGATGATGATCCGACGCTGGACATACAAGGCGTGTGTATCTACCGCCACGGCAAACGGCTTTGCGACTGTTCTTTCGGCGCCTATCACAACGCCGTGTGGCACGTTACCTATTCCGCCTGCAAGACGCTGACGGGACTGGCGATCGGGCTTTTGATTGAAGAGGGCAAACTTGACCTTGACGAAAAGGTTGTGGATATTTTTGAAAAAGGGCGGATTGCCAAGCTCACCCACGGGTTTATCACCGTGCGCCATTTACTTACCATGCAATCGGGTATTGCCATGAACGAGGCGGCGTCCCTTACCGAGACCGAGTGGGTGCGTTCCTTCTTTTCCTCCTCGGCAAATGCCGACGGCGCCTTCCGCTACAACAGCATCAACTCCTACATTCTTTCCGCCATCGTGCAAAAGCGCTCGGGGCAGACGCTTGACGCTTACCTTGCCGAACGGATCTTTGCCCCTCTCGGCATTACCAACTACTTTTGGGAAGCATCGCCCGAGGGTATCGTGAAGGGCGGATGGGGACTCTACATGAGCCCCTACGATCTTGCCAAGATCGGGCTTTTGTATATGAACAAGGGCCGATGGATGGGACATGCTCTTATCAGCGAAGAGTGGATTGCCGACTCTATTTCGCCACAAGTAAAAACGCCTGCCAATATCGGGCATTTTGACTACGGCTACCACGTTTGGGTGGATCAAGAAGAGGGGAGTTTTCTCCTTAACGGTATGTTTGGACAAAACGTGCTTGGCTATCCCGAATCGGGCGTGATGATCGTGATGACGGCGTCCAACAACGAGCTGTTCCAGCAGGGACGGCTTTACGAGATTTTGAAAAAGTATTTTTCCCGCCCCTTTGGTGAACCGCTCAAAGAAAATGCTTCCGCCCGCTCCCAGCTCAAATCGCTCTGCGACAAGATCGGACGCAAGGATGCTTACTTAGAGCAAATACTCCCGAACCGCTGGTATCGGCTCTTCCACCCCTTTGCCTCCCACAACAATGCCGAAAAAATGGCGACACTCGACGGACGAACCTTTATCCTTGACAAAAGCACCTCTGTCGGGCTGATGCCGACCTTTATGCAAACGGTGCAAAACTGCTACACGGCGGGTATCTCCCGTATTGCCTTTTCCTTAAAAAACAAGGAACTGTACTGCCACGTTACCGAGGGCGGGCGTGAGTTTGATTTTGCCGTTGGCTTTTTCAATCCCGCCTACACCCGCCTTGATTTCGGGCAGGAGCGACACTGCGTGGGCGTTACCGGTGCCTTTTCCCAAAACGAGGATAATATCCCCGTACTAAAAATACGCCTCTCCTTCTTGGAGACGGCGCACGTGCGACTGATGAAATGCTTTTTTGAGGAGGACGGGCTCCGACTCGTCTTCGATGAAAAGCCGGGGGTGGACTGCATACGCAAGGCTATGTCCGACCAGCGCATTTTACAGGCGGCACTCAACAGCAAAAACGGAGACGTGATCCATTTCTTTTTACAACGTGCCTTTACTCCTGAACTATTCTTAAAAGAAAAAGAACTGTGAAAAATCACAGTTCTTTTTTATACATAATAATGACTTTACGAAAAGGCTCTTCGCCGACCGAGGTGGTGGTTACCCCCTCATAGTTTTGCAAAGCGGCGTGGATGACACGGCGCTCATACGACTGCATATATTCAAGCCCGACGTTTCTCTTCTGCTTGACGGCCTTATCCGCCATACGCAGCGCCAACCGCTCCAACGCTTCAATGCGCTTAGCACGGTAGCCTTCAATATCGAGCTCGATGCGGGTGAATTCGCCCTCTTGCTTATTGAGTGCGAGCGATGCCAAATACTGCAAGGCGTACATCGTTTCGCCTCGCTTACCGATCAAGACACCCAAGCCCTGACCGTTTAAGACGACACGCAAGGTCTTATTCTCGGCCTCGGCCACCGTTACCGTTACCTTATCAAGACCCATGACCTTGCACAGTTCTTCAAAATAGGCTTTTGCCTGCTCTGTAACGGAACCTTCGGCAATCTTTTCTTCTTTTTTTACCGCAACTTTTTTCGGCTTTTTCTCTTCCTTGACAGGAGCGGGGGCGGGCTCATCGTCCTCTCCCGACCAGACACGGACCTTTGCCAAACTACCGCCCAGACCCAAGAAACCCTTGGACGGAGTATCAATGACTTCGACCGAAACGTCATCACGGTCAAGCCCCAGCTCTTCCAACGCCGCTTCGATGGCTTCGTCGATATTCTTACCGGTGGTAATCACTTCTCGTTTCATAATGACTCCTTATCTTCACGCGCCGCTTCGATCATAGCGTTCGCCTTTGCCGCTTCCTCAGCCGCCAGACGTGCCGCTAATTCCTTTTTCTTTTTGTTCTTCAAACGGCGTTCTTCCTCTTCCTTATCGTACATTTCCTTGTACTTGGCAGGATTATATATGGTGTTGATCACCACGGTCTGCAAGGTCATTATCACGTTAGAGCATACCCAATAAAGACCGAGGCCGGCGGGAACCGAGAAGGCAATCGCGTAGGACATATAGGGGCCGAGCACGCTCATCAGCGCCATCGTGCTCTTATTCTGCTGGGCGTTGGGATCCTGCATATAGCGGGAAGGACCCATCTTCTGCGAGATAACGGTGGACAACACGGCCGTTGCCGCCGACAAAATCGGAATGATCCACAACCATGTGGGGGCAAAAGTAGGAATCGGAATAATGCCCGACAAAAACCACTCGATCTTTTCGGGAATCGCCGCTAAGTTCATACCGAGAAAATCAAGGTTGATATGAAAATAATTCTTGGGCAATTCATACAAGGCGGGGTTTTGGCTGATATGCTCAACCAAACGGATCTGATAATCGCCGACCGAGGTGGTTAACCCTGCACCCGTAGCGGTGTTATACACTTCAAGCAGTTTGGCAATCACATCACTGCCCAAGCCGACCACGTACTGCAAGGGGTAACGGATTACGTTATACACACCGATCAAAAGAGGGAACTGAATGAGCATCGTGCCGCAGCCTGCGGTGGGGCTGTACCCTTCCGCCTGCAACTTCTGCATCTCTTCCTGCATCTTTTGCTGGTTATTCGCGTATTTCTTTTGAATTCTCGCAATTCTCTTGCGGAATTTCATCTGACTTAACTGACCCTTATGCTGCTTGATGCCAAGCGGTACCATTAACAGCTTGGTAATAAGAGCCAACAAAATGATCGCCACACCGTAATTGCCGACCAGCTGATACATCCAGCTCATCAACCAACCGATGGGGACATTGATAATATCAAAGATTGCGCCCATGGACTACCTCCATTTGTTTTTTGGGGGAACGGGATCATATCCGCTTTTACCGAAGGGATTGCAACGTAAAAAACGCCATAATGCAAGCAAAAGCCCCTTGCCGACTCCGTGAATCTCCAATGCCTGCTTGGCATACTCCGAGCAGGTGGGGATAAAGCGGCAACGGGCGGCGGTATTTGCGGATATACGGGTCTGATACCAAGTGATCAGACCTATCAGGAACTTCTTCATCATAACCTCAGCACACTTCGTGCATCAAATTAAGAGGTCATTACGCAGGGCGGCGCCATACAACGCCTTATATATATCCTGCGATTTTCGGTACGGAGTGGAATTGCGGGCAACGATAATAAAATCATAACCCGTTTTCAGTTGGGGCATCAGCTGACGATAGCCTGCGCGCATAATGCGCTTGGTGCGATTCCTCACCACCGCCTTGCCGATCTTCTTATTTACCGTGAGCCCCACACGGTTACAGTCCCTCCCATTAGGCCGTATATATAAAGCAAGACAGGGCGTAACGACCGAAAGGCCTTTCTTATACGCCCTGATAAAATCTCTGTTCTTATTCAAAGAAACAAAGCTCTTCATTATAAACAGCTCCTTGGAAGGTGCTCTCACTTAGTGAGAAAGTCTTGCTCTGCCTCTGGCGCGTCTGCGGGCGAGGACAGCTCTGCCGGATTTGGTGTGCATTCTCTTGCGGAAGCCGTGCACTTTACTTCTCTGGCGCTTTTTGGGCTGATAGGTTCTTACCATTCTGACACCTCCTAACGGTTTGTCCTATATCAACAAAGATAATATTTGCTCATACATTATACACGCTACCCCGTACTTTGTCAAGACAAGGCGGAAATTATTTTCTTGATATAGGCAGGGTGCGCTCTTTCATCAAGAACGCACCCCGTTTTCGCTCATATTATTCCTCTGTCGGTGCCGTGGTGTCGCCAAGACCCGTTGTTTCGGAAAAGACGACGTTGGACTTTGTCATCTCCACCGCATCGGTGGGAACGATGATCTTCGATGCCTTACCGTCGGACAGAGCAATCAGTGCTTCATATTTTTTGAGTTCCAGCACGGCAGCATCGACCCCTGCCGCTTTCAAGGCTGCCAGACCGTCGGCCTCGGCTTGTTTAGCCAGCAAAATGGCCTTGGCTTCGCCTTCGGCACGGGCAATTCTCGCATCACGCTCACCCTCTGCCGCTAAGATCATCGCCTGCTTATCGCCCTGCGCACGGGTGATAACGGCCGCTTTATGACCCTCGGCTTCGAGCAGGGTTTCACGGCGATCACGCTCCGCCTTCATCTGCTTTTCCATCGCATTCTGGATCTCGGCGGGGGGCATAATATTTTTCAGCTCTACACGGTTGACCTTGATACCCCACTGGTCGGTCGCCGAGTCTAAGATCTCGGTCATTTTGCCGTTGATGGTATCACGAGAGGTTAAGGTATCGTCCAACTCTAATTCACCAACCAAGTTACGCAAGGTGGTTGCCGTTAAATTCGACAGGGCGCTGATGGGGTTTACGGCGCCGTAGGTGAACAAATTGGCGTCAAAAACCTTGAAATATACCACCGTATCGATCTGCATGGTAACGTTATCCTTCGTAATAACCGGCTGAGGCGGAGAATCGAGCACCTGCTCTTTTAAGGTTACACGCTTTGCCACACGGTCAAGCAAGGGCAGAAGCAAATGAAGACCCGCACCCCACGTGCGCTTATACTTACCAAGGCGCTCAATAACATACTCGGTTGCCTGAGGGACGACCTTAATATGGCTAAACAAAACAATAGCCACCAATACAATCACAATTCCGGATAAAAATTCGGGCATAATAACACTCTCCTTTTTTTCTTCATTATAGCATTTCTACGTCCTTTTTACAAGGGGTAAAGGCGCACTTTACTGCCCGTTATTTCCCGTTCACGCAAAGGTACGGCAGAGAGTGTACGATTATGATAGGTGGTATAATAATAGGTGAGGTTTTCCCTATCCATACAGCAGGTGTATCTCGTATATTCCTTATCCACGCCCTGCACCCGTGCCACGGCATCGGCAATATGGAAAAACTGACTGATATTCTCCCGCCCGTCCTCAAACACGCTTGCCTTCTCCCGCAAACGGGCGGCTCGGGCAAAGCGCCAGGGCGAGGAGTTTTCCTGATGCTCCTTATCCCTCTCGCTCAGTTGTTCGGGGAAGGGCGGTTCGTTTGCCAGCACGCCCGTGGGGTTATCATACAGACAAAGTCCTTTTTCGGTGGGTTCGATCACCAAGGCGTTATCCTTATCGGCTAAGAGCCAATGGAGTTTTGCCGTCTGCATACCCTTTGGCGGGATATCGGCAATCACCATTTCATCCAGTAGCGGCAACGCTTCTTTGACCGTTTGGCAACGGCCCAAAATATAGGGGATCAGCCAATGGGGCGGCATCCCTTTTTCGGCGTACACGGCGCTTTTCGGGAAATTAAGACCTGCCATACACAGTCCTTTTTCGTTCATCGCATCAAAATACAGGGGCATTTCCTTGGTTGCATGAGCCATGCCCACCATGGCATAGGCGTGGTCGGCCAGATAGCGGCGGGGCATCACTGCCACCTGCTCGTCGTACCCCTCATACCAATCGAGCGTTCTTCCAAAATAGTTGTTCCAATTCAGAGCAGTACACATATTCTTTTCCTCCTGCTCTTTATTCTTTGCCTCCGCTCCCTTTTTATACCATAAAAAAAAAGACCCCGTACGGGGTCTTTTCATTACACGTCTATGCCCAAAAATTGCTTGGCGGCGATACCGACCAAGAAGGAAATCACAGCGACGCCGATACTGATAAGCGCCATTTCCCAAAAGCGACGGCTGAATTTTTGGTCCTTCGCTACGGCGGTATAATAAGTAAAGGCGGCGATGATCAGCACGATGATGCCGAGCATACAAATCAAGGCGGCGACGTACTGCGACGGGTCAAAGAGCAGATAAGGCAATACCAGCAACACTACCGTAATTAAATAGGCAATGCCGGTATAACTGCAAGACTTCAAGGCGTCGTCCCGACCCTCGCTCTTGGCGGCTAAAAATTCGCTCGATGCCATTGAAAAGGTGGCGGAAATGCCGACGATCAAGCCCGACAAGGCGACCATTCTCGTGTTCTGCAAGGCAAAGGTAAAGCCTGCCAGCGAGCCTGCCAATTCCACCAAAGCATCGTTAAGACCCAGCACCATACTGCCGACGTACTGCAAACGCTCTTCATCGAGCATCGCCAACAGTTTGGCTTCGTGGGCTTCTTCGTCCTTACGGATACCCACGCTCTCGGGCACCTCGTTTTCTAATAACTGATACTCGCTCTGTGCGCCCTCTTCGCCCTTTTCCATTAACTTGACGGCGAAGGTAAAGCCGAGTACCCGTGCCATCAGCACATACCAGAAAATCTTAGCCTTCTTCGGCTTGGCTTCTTTGTTGGTATAGTTCTGCCAAATACGGGCATGACCCGCTTCTTCGTTAGACAGTTCAAGCAGGGTGGCTTTATTGCCCTCGCCCTTGGCAAAGGCGGATATCTTCTTATAAATAATGCTTTCCGTTACTTCGTTGCGTTGCATTTTCGTAATAATCGCTAAGGCTTGTTCTGAGATCATCATTATTTCCCTTTCTTTTCCACTTCTTTGCTATTAGTATAGCATAAAAATTCATCATTGCAACCGTTTTCGGAATATGTTATAGTAATAAAAAAGGAGGTCATGTTATGGAAAATGAAATCATTGTTCAGGAAAACCCCGTTTTGAAGGCGCTCAAAGACGATCTGTTCCTTGTGATTTGTATTCTGATGAGCATTGCCTGCGGACTCAATCTGATTGGCGGGTTCCCCGTTATTCTGATTTTGCTGACCGTCTTCCTCTGGATTACCTTTGCGAAGGTCAACCGTGGAAATAATCCCAAATCCTCTCTCCGCTATATCAGCGGTACCGTTACGGCGCAGTACGTACTTAACTACGTTACCGGCGGGCTTATTATCCTGCTCGGCGTACTGATCGGGCTGATTGCCACCGCTCTCTTCACCGACCCCGAGGTGCTCGAATCGATGACCGCCTACGGCTTTGAAGTGGATGAGATGACGGCTGAGATCCTTACCTTGCTCGGCGAGGTTGGCGGTTGGGTCATCGGCATTATCTTTGGCCTTGCCGGTGTGGGCATCATCATCTACAACGCTCTTGCCTTCCGTCCCGTTCGCAAGTTTGCCAAGGCTGTTTATGAAAACTACGATGCGGCACAACCGGATCCGGGCAAAATAAATACCGCCCGCATTGCTTTGTGGGTGATCGGCATCTTCGCTGTTGTCGGTTCCTTCTCCCTCATTGTTACCGCTTCCCTGCTCTCGGCTCTGGCTATGATGGCAGAGGGCGGCGCCGCTATTGCCTCGGCTATTCTCATTAAAAAAAGCATCGCTTAATGCGATGCTTTTTCTTTATCCAATTTTTCGCCGCGGGCGCTTCTGATTTCCCCTTCTTTAATCTCGCCTGCACGGGTCAGGGCGATCTTGGTAAGATAGGGGCCTACGATTTCATACACCAGTACGGCAAACAGCGTGATATTTCTTACCATCATACCATCCGTACCCAAGGTGGCGGCTTTAATCGCCATGCCCAAGGCTACGCCTGCCTGAGGCAAAAGGGTGATACCGAGGTATTTGGTGGTGTTTTCGTCGCACTTAGTGGCACGGGCACTGATACCGGCGCCGAAATACTTGCCCACCGAACGGCTGATAATATAAATAAGACCGACGCAGACAACCGCCCAATCAGCAAAGACCGACAATTCCAACTCGGCACCGCTGATTACAAAAAACAGAATTAAGATGGGTGCCGTCCAGCGGTCGGCTCTATCCATCAGCTCCTCCGATACCTCGCACTCGTTACAGAACACCGTGCCGAGCATCATACAGGACAGGAGCGAGGAAAAGGCGATATGCACACCGCCGAGGGTGAACTGCAAACTCGAAAAGGCAACCGTCATCATAACAAAGGTTACCGACACTGCCATACGCTTGGAGCGGGAATGGAAATGCTGTTCGCACCAGGTAAAAAGCTGACCCATAACAAAGCCGAGCACCAGCGAGAGCACAACCTCCAAAAGCGGCTCTAAGATAACCGAGATCACGTCCACTGCGCCTGCGCCCAAGGATTTTGCCACACCGAAGGAGATGGCGAAAACGACCAGACCCACAGCGTCATCCAACGCAACGACGGGTAACAACAGACTGGTTAAGGGGCCCTTTGCCTTATACTGCTTTACAACCATCAAGGTGGCGGCGGGAGCGGTAGCCGTAGCCACGCTGCCGAGCACGATGGCGGCGGGCAAAGACAGGACGTTCGGCATAAGATAATGCACGCCGATTAAGACGATATCCACGATAATCGTGGTGAAAACGGCTTGAAAGATACCGATAATCGTTGCCTGCTTGCCGATTTGTTTGAGCTGTGCCAAACGGAACTCATTACCCATTGAAAAGGCGATAAAGCCGAGCGCCAAATCCGAGATAATGCCAAAGCCTTCGATCTGCTCGGTGGTGATACCGATGCCGGGGATACCGAGGGCGCCCAGTAAAAAGGGGCCGATCAGCACGCCCGCAACGAGATAGGCGGTTACGGCGGGGAGTTTTACGATTTTTGCCAGACGGGACAACAACAAGCCCGCCAACAGGGCAATAGATAAACTGAGTAAGATACTTGCGACCTGAGACATTTGCTTACTACCTTCTTTCTTCCTTGGCAGTATATACCTTTCCCCTCATTTTTGCAACTCTTTTTTACAAAAAAAGCACCCCTCTTGCCCAACTTCCTATAAGGATGTTGGGCAGTTTTATTCGCCTTGCGGCCAGTTGTATTGCTTCGCAGTGATATTCGGCTAAAAGCCGAGTGGTATTCGCTTCGCGAGTTTTAACGGCGAATAAAATATCACTACGACCAAAGGGAAGTAATATCACTTTCACGAAGTGAAAATATCACTCTGTGCGGTAGCACAGAATATCACTTGGTTTTCCCTATTCTGCTGTAAAAAAGGGTTTGGGTATCACCCAAAAAGCATTTGTACTTACAAATGCGATGCCAGTTCTATCAGATAAACACAAGAAAAACCACGATGAAATTCATCGTGGTTTTTCTCACCCTTATGAGAAGTAGCCTATTTTGGGGTGCTTTTTGATTATTCGGCAAAGAAGTATCTTCCGCCCTGCAAAACAGACGTTTTGCCCGAGGGGAGAGTGAGGTTGGCGGTAACGCCCTGAGGGATCTCAATCTCGTAATACACAACGTCGCCCTTATAATACCAATGCATCGAGATCTTACCCTTGCGGGAATCGATCGAGGACTTAACAAAGCCCAGACGCTTATCGGGATGGGGGGCGATATTGACCGTCTGATAACCGGGGGCCTCTTCGCAAGGCTGGATACCGACGGCTACGCCGAAGATCCAATCGAACACGGCGCCGTAGGCGTAGTGGTTAAAGGAGTTCATGGCGGTGCTCCAAAAGCTGCCGTCCTCCTTCAAACTGTTCCAATGCTCCCACATCGTGGTGGCGCCACGGGTTACCGAGTACAGCCACGAAGGATAGCCTTCCTGGAACAACAGTTCATACGCCAAATCGGTATAGCCCGCCTCAGTCAGCGCATGCATAATATAGGGGGTGCCGACAAAGCCGGTGGTCATCTTATTGCCGTTTTCACGAACCATCTGAGCCAGCTTATCGCCCAACGCCTTGCGCTCCTCGGGACGGCACAGGTTAAACTTCAAGATCAGCACCAGAGCCGTCTGAGTCAGACCCTGACGCAGAATATCAACAGGCTGATTATTAGCGGGGCTTTCGCGCTTAACGATCTCGGTATAAGGCAACTGCTTTTTCGGGAAGCCGTCTTCCATAAAATACTCACGGAAACGCTTGACGATATTGGCGTACAGGGCGCGGTATTCCTCTACGTCCTCGCCCAGCACGTCGCCCGCCTTGACGAGCAATTCGGTAGAATAGGCAAAGAAAGCGGAGGCGATCAGGTCGGTCGAGGTGGCACCTTCGTAAGAGTCGGGGCCTGCGTCCATCGCCAGCCAGTCGCCGTAGTGCATACCCGTCAGCCACAGATATTCTTCGGGGCCCGTGTGATGCATATACTCAACCCAACGCTTCATCAGGGTAAAGTTATCCTTCAAGATTTCCTTATTGCCATAGGCCAGATACAACTGCCACGGGCAGATGCAGGCGGCATCGCCCCAAGCGGCGGAAATGCGGGTTTCTACTCCCTGCAAGCAATGGGGAACAATACCGAATACGGCACCGTCTTCACGCTGTTCGAGCGCTACGTCGCCCAGCCATTTCTTGAAGAAACGCTCTACGTCGAAGTTGATAGCGGCGGTACGGCAGAATACCTGCGCATCGCCCGTCCATCCCAGACGCTCGTCACGCTGAGGACAGTCGGTAGGGATATCAAGATAGTTGCTCTTTTGTCCCCAGATAATATTATGATACAGCTGATTGATCTTCTCGTTGCCCGAAATGAACTGACCGGTACGGGTCAGACGGGAGTTGACCGAAATAGCCGTAAAGGCGTCCAGATCCACCTCATCGAAGGGATACTCGGTCAAGCGAATATAACGGAAGCCCTGGAAGGTATACAAAGGCTTAAAGCTATCCTGCTCACCGCTTAACACATAGGTGATCTCGTTTTTAGCGGTGCGGTAGTTGCCCATATAGAAGTTGCCTTCGCTGTCAAACACCTCGGCAGGGTGCATCACGATCTTATCACCACGGTTGCCCTTGATATCGACCTGAACGTAGCCGGTCATATTCTGGCCAAAGTCGAGCACACGCTCGCCCTTCGGGGTTACGATCAGCGAAATAGGCTTTAAGCGCTCGTTTTCCACGATGTCTTCGCCGACCTGCGCTACGAGAGTGGTTTCCACCGTATCTTCCTTCGCCATGCCGATCTTCTCGATAGCCACCGTCTTATCATTGGTCTCACCGTGATAGATCTCGTTGAAGGTTACGGTAGAGGTGTACACCTCAAAGCTTTCGTCGGTTACGATCTTTTCCTCGCTGCCGTCGGCATAAGTGATATGTAACTCAGCAAAAACCGAAGAATGGTCGGAATAGAAATTCGGCTGGTTATGATAGCCGATATGGCCTACCGCCCAACCCTGACCGACACCGAGTTGTAAGCAGTTATCTTTGCCAAGTAATTCGGTTACGTCATAGGTCTGATACTGTACTCTTTTTTTATAACTGGTCCAGCCGGGAGCCAATACGTTGTCCCCTACTCTCGTACCGTTAACGTAAGGCACGTACACACCCATCGCCGTGGCGTAAAGAGTGGCTTTCTTTACCTCTGCTTTTGCCGTGAAACGCTTGGTGTAGGTGTAAACCGCTACCCCGCTGTTTACCGGAGAGGTAATCCATTTCGCTGTGAATTCCATAAGGAAACTCCTTTGATTTCATTTTTCAACTCATTATAGAACATATCTTATAAAAATACAACCGTTATTTAGGAAATTTTTATACAAAAAAGCACCCCTGACGGGGTGCTTTTATTTAGCTTTGCATAAATTCGTTAGTAACGCTGATCATCGTTTTCAGCTCGCCCTCTTCATAGAATCTCGATTCTTCCAGACTCTGCACACGGGTGTCTTCATAATAAGCACGCAATACCTCATAATACATCTCGCCGTCACGCAGACGCTGTTCGCGCACCAGACGGTTCTGATCGTCGTACTTCATACGCAAGGTGCCGTCGGCGTTCACGTAATTGCCCTCGGCATCCACCGTAAACTCCTGCGTCGTTACACGACCGGGCATCGTCGCTTCCTGCTTGATCAGAATATGATTGTTATAGGTGTAACGATTCTCGATGACGCTCGCTTCTTTCATGTCCGAGGTCTTGGTCGTGGTCTTGGTATAGACAAGATCGCCCTTTTCATAGGTGTATTCGATCTTGGATTCATCCGTTTTGCCGTCCTCAATCGTTACCACGTTCTTCATAACGAGCCGGCCCGTTTTATCATACTGCTCAACGGTGCCGGGGGCCGTTACCTTGGTCTTTACCGTTTTGCCGTTATGATAATCCATCAAACAAGCGCCACGGAGCATATCTCGCTCGGCGATCAAACGGTTGCTCTCGTCATAGCAATAAAAGACGTAGGTTGCCAATCCGCTGGTGCCTGCCTCTATGCCGTTAATGGTGGCGGGGGTGCCCATCTCTACCGTCTCCGGCAGGGTAACGTTATCAAAGACAAAGGCATTGAACAGGCTTTGAAGAGTGGACTTGTCCAGCGTTTTCTTCTCGTAGGTAATGGTCATTTCATAAGTGAAGCTTCCGTCGGTATACAGCAGGGTGCTGACACGGTCCTTCTCATCATAGGTGTAGGTTATCTTGCTATACGTTTGGGTTTGGGAGGTAATATAGCCTTTCGGATTGTATTCCACGATGGCACTCGTTGAGCCGTTTTCGTGGGAGGTGGTAGTCTTATACAGATACACACCCTTGGGCAGTCCGTTTGTCGAGCCGCAGCCCGCCAATCCCAAAATCATAGCCAGTAACATCATCATTGCAACGATTTTTTTCACGATAATCACCATTCTTTCATATATATATTACATTATACAACAATTTCTCGCTTATTGCAAGCGGGTAAGCCTCTCGCACAGCGCTTCGAGTTTCTCGGTCAGCACGTCGTATCGAAAATCGGTTTTGAGCTCAGGGTTTGGGGCATAAGCGATGGCATCCGAAGACATTTTTTCGTTATACGATTGCTCAATATAATCGCACAACTGCACAAACGGCTCTCTCGCCGTTTCATAGCAAAAGCCGTAATTGTATTTTTGATTAAGACGATACAGTTCACTGTCGGCAAGATTGCCTGCCACCACCGCCAAAATGGGTTTCTCGGCACGAATACCCTCGTAAAACTTGCCCGTCAAAATCCCCTTTGAGGTGGGCGTATTCCACGAAAGCACCGTGAAAATATCCGACTGCGCCTGTATCCTTACCGCCTCTTGTCTGTCAACGTAGCCGTGGTTTTCCAAGATATCGGCAAGGCCATATGGCTTAGCGGTTTGCAGCAAATAGGCAAAGTCCTTCCCCGCATAGTGAATACGGATGTTATCGGCATCGATTTTGCCTTCCTTTACTAAATGGGAGATGGCACGTAAAATGGGGGAAAAATCCTGCTTGCCCTCATAAAACTGGCCGGTATAACAAAAAGTGAGTTGCTTTGTTTTCTCGGCCCCAATGCTCATTTCAGCGGGCTCATAGCCGTTATACAGCACCATCGTTTCCTTGGGCGACAGCCCCTCGCAAATATCACACAGAGCGCCTTCCGATACCACGGTGCAGGCGTCCGCCTCTTCCACTGCCCTATCCTGCAAGGCTTTCATATAGGCGTATTCCTTTTTGGTTTGGACCGATTTCACCGCCATCGTATCACGAAAATCCTGAATCAGCGGGCAGGAAAACAACTGCGCTGCGTACTGCCCTGCCATCATATTTTCAAATTCGCCTGCGGTGGAAAAGACGATATCAAAGGTTTCGTTTTTCAGACTGTCAAGCAATATTTTTTGTTTTTCGTAACAAGCAAGGCGCCACGCCAACCGACGCTCCCGATCCCGACGGTAGGTGAGCGTATGATAGATCTTGGCTATGGGACGGCGCAAGAAATGAGGCAAAAACCCAACCCGACTCTCGCCCGTTTTCGGCGCATCGGCTATGTCGCCTTTCTCATACTTGTCCGCCATACTGTTTTCGCCCAAATACGAAAGCACGCGCACGCCCTTTAACGGCGCAAAGAAATTGCCGCACTGCTTGTTGATCTCGCCCGAGCGCACCACCGTTACCTCGTGGCCTCTCTTGGCAAGATATTTGGCAAACATATAGGGGCGTACCGCTGAAATCGCCGTGTCGGGCGGATAATAGGTCGTAAGGATCAGTATCTTCATCTAACGCACTCCACATTATACTTATAAAGTTATCATACAATAATTTTTTCCTCATTGCAAGTGCGCCCTTTTTGTCGAAAAGTTTTTTCCATAACGGTGTTGACAGAGCAAAAAATAGATGCTATAATAGTCAAGCATTGGAGATATCGTGCCGGAGTGGCGGAATTGGCAGACGCCCGGGACTTAAAATCCCGTGGGCATTCGCCCGTGCCGGTTCGACCCCGGTCTCCGGCACCACTTCAACTTTATATCGCGGAGTAGAGCAGCCTGGTAGCTCGTCGGGCTCATAACCCGGAGGTCGTTGGTTCAAATCCTTCCTCCGCAACCAACATTGCGAACCGAAAAAGATATCGGTTCGGAAAAC
>JAZOCX010000071.1:0-11150 GCA_045596725.1 Eubacteriales bacterium | reverse complement strand
GAGATCCTCCGCCATTTTCTTGGTAAGGGTAGTAACGAGTACCCGACGGTTGCGGGAAGTACGGTCTTGAATTTCGCTGAGCAGATCGTCGATCTGGCCGTGGGTGGGACGCACTTCAACGAGGGGATCCAGCAACCCCGTAGGACGAATGATCTGTTCGGCCGTCTGTTCGGAATGTTCTTTTTCATACTCGCCGGGGGTGGCGGATACGTAGATCACCTGATGCAGTTTGCTCTTAAACTCATCAAAATTTAAGGGGCGGTTATCGAGTGCCGAGGGCAGACGAAAGCCGTAGTTAATCAGCGATTCCTTTCGGCTCTTATCCCCGCCGAACATTCCCCGCACCTGAGGCAGGGTAACGTGCGATTCATCAACGAATAAGAGAAAATCGTCGGGGAAATAGTCAAGAAGGGTAAAGGGCGTTGAGCCGGCGGGGCGACCTGAGATCACACGGGAATAGTTTTCAATGCCCGAGCAAAATCCGACTTCCCGCATCATTTCCATATCGTAGCGGGTGCGCTGTTCGATGCGTTGCGCTTCAATCAACTTGCCCTGCTCGGTAAAGTAGGCGATGCGTTCATTCATCTCCCGCTCAATTTCCACGAGCGCCTTTTCCATTTTTTCGGGCGCCACCACGTAGTGTGAGGCGGGGTAGATGGCAACGTGGGAAAGCTCTCCCATCACTTCGCCCGTCAGGGCGTTGATTTGGGTGATACGCTCGATCTCATCGCCAAAGAAATCCACACGGATGCAGTCGGCACCCGCATAGGCAGGGAATATTTCCACAATATCACCCCGCACCCGAAAGCGGTTGCGCTGAAAATCAATATCGTTGCGCTCGTATTGCGTTTTTACCAGCTGACGCAGTAAATCGTCCCTCTCCATCGTCATACCGCGGCGCAGAGAGATGACCATGCCGGTATAATCGTCGGGGTCGCCCAAGGAATAGATGCAGGAAACCGATGCCACGATGATAACGTCCTTGCGCTCAAAAAGGGAAGAGGTGGCCGAGTGGCGCAGTTTTTCAATCTCGTCGTTGATGGAGGAATCCTTTTCAATATAGGTATCGGTGTGCGCAATATAGGCTTCGGGCTGGTAATAATCGTAGTAGGACACAAAATATTCTACCGCATTGTTAGGGAAAAACTCCTTAAATTCCGAGCAAAGCTGTGCGGCAAGGGTTTTATTGTGAGCGTTTGTAGAGAACGACTTGTTGGCGTTGGCAATGATGTTTGCCATCGTAAAGGTTTTGCCTGAGCCGGTTACGCCCAGCATCACCTGTTCGCGCAGCCCATCGGCGACACCCTTTGTCAAAGTGTCGATGGCTTTTGGCTGATCGCCTGTTGGTTTGTAGGGACTTACCAGCTCAAACATAGCACAATCCTTTCGTCGAAAAACAGCCCGAACAACGGGTGCGGGCTGTGAAAAAACATCAATTATAGTATAACTATATTATATATCATATTCCTATTCTTTGCAAGGTTTATCGGTTGCACGCGGTGGGAAAATATGCTATAATGAGCCTATGAAAGAAGTAGTAGTGAATAAAAATGACGCAGGCCAGCGGCTGGATAAGTATTTGATCAAATCCTTAGGGTTGCCCGCTTCCTTGCTCTATAAGTATTTGCGCAAAAAACGCATTAAGGTCGACGGTGTGCGAGCCAAAGGCGCCGAGATATTGCAGGAGGGCAGTGTGCTGACCCTCTATATTAACGACGAATTTTTTGAGCATACCCGCCAAACGGTTGTCTTCGATGCCCCGCTTGACGTGGTGTATGAAGACAGTCAGATTGCTGTGCTGTACAAGCCGCAGGGCTTACTTTCCCACGCCCCGTCGGGCGACAGTTTGGCAGCACGTTTTGTTTCGTATCTCATCAAAACCGCTCAATACGATCCTGAGAGGGAACGCTCCTTTGTCCCCGCACTCTGCCATCGGCTTGACCGAAATACTTCGGGCTTGGTGATTGCCGCTAAAACGGCGGCGGCGTTGCGAGAGGCCGACGAAATGATCCGCCTGCGCAAAATTCATAAATACTATCTGTGTATCGTTGACGGCTGCCCCGAACCCAAGCAAGGGGAGTGGACGTCCTATTTGCTTAAAGACGAAAGGAAAAATAAGGTAACGGTGTACGATACCCCTCACGAGGGCGCCCGTCCTATTCGTACTGCTTATCGGGTGCTTAAAGAGGGTAAACAGTCGCTTGTTGAGGTACAACTTCATACAGGGCGTCCCCACCAGATCCGCGCCGCCTTTGCCCATGCGGGTTATCCCCTTTCGGGCGACGTGAAATACGGCGGAACAAGAAGAGAGGGCGAGTATCAGCAGTTGTGCGCCTATAAGCTTGTTTTTGACTTTGATTCGGAGATCTTGTCGGAGGTGTCGGGGCGTACCATAGCCTTGAAAAAGTGAGCAAATACGAGCAAATGCCCACCATTCATAAAGCAGAGGGGGAAATTTGCGGAAATTTTGCGAAATTTATTGACAAATCGTGAAATATTCTTTATATTAAAAGTGCGAGGAGCTTGCCCTATACGGAAATGTTAAAAACCATTCGTATCGGGGCAGGCAATTTTTTTTAGGGAGGTCGGACAATGGACGAACAAACCAAATCGGGCGATATTATTCGTCTTCAACATATCAGTATCTCGTTTGATGATGAGATTATATTGGATGATTTTAATTTAACCATTAAGGACAAGGAATTTGTTACCTTGTTAGGTCCGTCCGGCTGCGGTAAAACGACGACGTTGCGTATCATCGGCGGTTTTGCTCAACCCGATGAGGGCGTGGTATTCTTCGATGACGAGGATATTACCAAACTGCCCCCCTATAAGCGCAACGTAAATACCGTTTTCCAGAAATATTCCCTTTTCCCGCATCTGAACGTATTGGAAAACGTCGCTTTCGGCTTAAAGCTGAAAAAGCTTCCCGCCGATAAGATCAACGCCCTTGCTACCGATATGCTTCGTCTGGTCGGCTTGGAGGGCTTTGAGAAGAGAGACGTTAATTCGCTCTCGGGCGGTCAGCAGCAACGTGTGGCGATTGCCCGTGCGCTGGTTAACTCGCCTCGTGTTCTGTTGCTCGACGAACCTTTGGGCGCACTCGATTTGAAACTGCGCAAGGAATTGCAGATCGAGCTCAAACGCATCCAGAAGCAAACGGGCATCACCTTTATCTACGTAACCCACGATCAGGAAGAAGCGCTGACGATGTCGGACACCGTCGTGGTTATGAATAAGGGCGTCATTCAGCAGATCGGAACGCCCACCGATATTTATAACGAGCCGAAAAACGCTTTTGTTGCTCACTTCATTGGAGAGAGCAATATTATCGACGGTCATATGATCGGCGATGAAAAGGTAGAATTTTCGGGCCGTGTCTTTGCCTGCGTTGACCGAGGCTTTGCCGTTAACGAAACGGTAGACGTTGTTATTCGCCCCGAGGATATTATCATTACCACTCCCGAAGAGGGTATGATCATCGGTATCGTTGAGTCGGTCGTCTTTATGGGTATGCACTACGTCATTACCGTCGATTCGGGCGGTTACCGTTGGCAGATCCGCTCCACCGTTGCCCCTCAGGAAGCCACCGAGGTCGGTCTTCGTATCGAGCCCGACGGTATCCACGTTATGCATAAAATGCAGGAGGATATTCAGGAGCGTATTCAGGAGGTGCTGGCGAGTGAAGAATAGAGGTCTGGCGGCACCTTATCTTGTGTGGATGGGATTGTTTATTTTAGTTCCGCTGGTGCTTGTCATCATCACGGCCTTCACCGCAAACGATGGAACTTTTACCCTAACCAATTTCTCCACGCTTGTTGATTTGGGCGGCATCTTTTTGCGCTCTTTCTGGCTGGCGCTGTTGTCTTGTATTATTTGTTTGGCGCTCGGTTATCCCGTGGCGTATGCCGTAGCGCATATGAAAAAACATCGGCAATCCTTTATGCTGTTACTGCTCATTTTGCCGATGTGGATGAACTTTTTGCTCCGCACCTATTCGTTAATCAATATTATCGACGTAAACGGTCTGCTCAATCAGTTGTTGGGACTGGTGGGTATCCCGAAGGTCGAGATTATCAATACCCAGTTTGCCGTATTGCTCGGTATGGTGTATAACTATCTGCCCTTTATGATCTTGCCGATCTATACCATTTTGGTTAAGATCGAGCGCAACGTCATTCAGGCGGCGGAGGACTTGGGCGCCAATCCCCATCAGGTATTCTCAAAGGTGGTATTGCCATTGTCGATGCCTGGCGTGATGAGCGGTATTATTATGACCTTTATGCCTGCCGTATCCACCTTTATCATCTCGAAAATGCTCGGCGGCGGTATGTTTATGCTCATTGGCGACTATATCGAGATGCAATTTTTGGGCAACACCTATAATCCCGGCGTCGGCAGTGCCATTTCGCTGGTGATGATGGTGATCATTCTGATCTCGCTGTTTTGTATGCGTGGCATGGATGAGGAAACGAAGGAGGGTATTTTAGGATGAATAAAACCCTCTGTCGTGTCATTATGGGATTTGTTTTCGTGCTTCTCTATGCCCCCATTGTGATGCTCATTGTTTTTTCTTTTAATCAGGGCAATTCCCAAACGGTATGGCAAGGCTTCTCTTTACGCTGGTATCAGGAGCTGTTTGCCGACCGTGATATTATGCAAGCGTTGTGGAATACGGTGCTGGTCGGTGTCATTTCAGCAGTTGCCAGTACGGTGATCGGTACGATGGCGGCGATTGGCATTTTCGGTATGCGTAAATCCACCCGTGGTATAATTATGAACGCAACCTATCTGCCGGTGTTAAACCCCGATATTTTAACGGGTATCTCGCTGATGCTCGTTTACGGTATGTTGCAGCTGCCCTTTGGTCTTATGACCCTGTGCATTTCCCATATCACCTTTAACATTCCCTACGTTATTTTGTCGGTTATGCCAAAGTTGCGCCAGTTCAATATCAGCACCTATGAAGCGGCGCTGGATCTCGGCGCCCGTCCGTTAACGGCGGTCGGCAAGGTGGTATTGCCCGAGATTATGCCCGGTGTTTTTACGGGGCTTATTATGGCATTTACCATGTCGATCGACGATTTTATCATCAGCTACTTCACCGCCGGTACCGGTACTCGCACCCTGCCTTTGATCGTTTATGCGATGACAAAGCGTAAGATCACCCCGAAGATCAACGCCTTGTCTACCATTATGTTTATTACGGTACTGTTACTGTTGATAGTTGTTAACATTAGAAGAACCCCCAAAACCAAGGAGGAACGCAGATGAAAAAAGTGGTATGTCTTATTGTAACGATCGTTCTTGTTTTGAGCACCCTTGTCGGCTGTGCCGATAGCGGTGAGGTTATTTACGTGTATAACGCCGGCGAGTATATGGATACCTCTCTTAATGATGAGTTTACCGCCAAAACCGGTATCCGTGTTATTTATGATACCTTTGATACCAATGAATCGATGTATGCCCTGTTAAAGGGCGGCACGGTTCATTACGACGTGGTGATTCCTTCCGATTATATGGTCGGCAAGATGATCAACGAGCAGATGGTTCAGCCCCTTGATTTTGAGAAGATCCCCAACTATGCCAATATCATGGACACCTTCAAAAATCTCTCCTATGACCCCGAGAACAAGTACAGTGTACCCTATCTGTGGGGCGTTTTGGGCATTATCTATAATACCAAGATGGTGTCTGAGCCGGTTACCGGCTGGGATATTTTGTGGGATAGCAAGTATGAGAATAATATTCTGATGATCGGCAACCAGCGTGATGCCGTTGCCATTGCACTGAAAAAATTAGGCTATTCCTTAAACTCCACCACCGAAGCCGAGATCTTGGGCGCAGGCAGTGAGCTTAAACGCCAGAAAGAGATCCTGCAAGGCTATTTTAACGACCAGATGTACAACAAGCTGGAAGGCGAATCGGCAGCGATGGGTGCCTATTATTCGGGCGATGCGATGGTAATGATGCAGTCGAACGAAAATCTCGCTTTTGCCATTCCCGAAGAGGGCAGTAACTTCTACGTGGACGCTCTGTGCATCCCCACCGGCGCCAAGAACTACGACGCCGCTTGCCAGTATATCAACTTTATGCTCGAAGCCCAGTCGGGCAAGCGCAATGTGGAAGAGGTCTGCGGTTATACGCCCAACTCCGCCACCTTCACCCTCTTAGAGCAAGAGGGAAGCAATATGGCAGTTTATCCATCGGAAGAACTGATGGCAAAGAACGAGCTGTATATCGTTTTGCCGGATGATGTCAATGAACTGTATAATCGGGTTTGGACAGAGCTCGGTCAATAAAAAAAGGAGGCGCAAGCCTCCTTTTTTCACACCCAAACACAAGACGCATATACTGTCAGTGAGGGGTGATGAGATGAAGAAGAAAAAGATATCGGCGGTTGCGCTGGTCTTGATCGGACTGTCGGTCGGTATGATATTATCGATATTGATACCCGAAGCACTCATCATTCTGATTTTAGCCTGTGCGATATTGCTCGCAGGGATCTTGATATTGAGGTGAGCGAATGAAAGTTGTAGTGGTAAAGCCGAAAAAATGGATGGCGGCACTTTTGCGAAAGATATTTGCGCTTACATAAGCGACGGCAGGGCATAGTTCCTGCCGTCTTTGCATATCTTGGTACAAAAAGAGAGGTGTTTGTATGAAGATATGGAGTTGTTTACATCAGGACTGTGCACAGGTCAACTGTGAACAGGCCGCCGCATTACCCGATTATTATCCGCCCGTGATGCGGGTGGTGCAGGTGCTTTGTGAGCCGTGTGTAACCGAAGTTCGTGAATCCGACGGTGCCGTTACCGTCAGCGGTGAAGCGACGCTTTCGTTATTGTATCAAACCGAGGACGAAAAAGGCCTTTGCTCTTATCGTACGTCGGTTAATTTTTCACAGATGTTTTCTCTGCCCGAGGACTGCTCAGGGCAGTACGATGCCCATGTAAAAAGTCAGGGCGTTACCTGCCGTTTAACCTCGGCACGGCGTGTCAGCTTTAAGGCGGTACTTGCCGTGTATCTAACCGTTTCGGGCGAAAAGGAACTGGGTGCGCCCGAGGCGAATGAGGATATGCTCTATTTAATTTCCTCGGTCAAAGGATTGGTCGGGCGTGGTTGCGTTTGCCGTCGTTTTCATATTACCGAGCGCGGCGAGAGCGATTGCATTCCCGCCGCCGCCCTTTCAACCAAGGCAAGCGCTATGGTCCAGGAGATTTCAAGTGCAGGCGGTAAAACCTTGATAAAGGGCGAGGTGTCGGTGCGTACACTGTACGTTACCAAGGATGATGAGGTGGGTTGCGTTCGCTTTACCTTCCCGCTATCGCAGTTGTTGGATATTCCGTCGGGCGAGGGCATCGAAACCGACGTAACGGTTCGTGTGGGCAATATTGAAGTTGAGATCGGCGAGAATATGGACGGCAGTAAGGGCCGATTTAGTTATGAGATCGATCTGTCGGCAACCGCCTGCTCCACCGAATGTAAGCAGTTTGATTTGGCTTGCGATGCCTTTTCTAAAACCCACGCCTTGGATTTGGCTCGTGAAAAGGTAACCCTCTGCGCACCCAACGCTCGCTTGCGCGGAACGGTGGAAACAACGGTTTCGGTACCCGTTGAAGCCGATTTGGGTGAAGTGATCGAGGCGGAAGCGACGGTGCAGTCTTGTGCCGCCAAGTGCGACGGCGGTCGCTTAGTCTTAGAGGGCGAATGTGCCATCGTCTTGTTGCATTGTGAAGAAAACGGACGCATCCACGCCCGTGAAATGACCTTGCCCTTCACCGCCCACGGCCCCGCTATCAAGGAAGGAAAACTTTCCTGTCAGGTGTGCGTCTGGTCGGCACAGGCAGGGCAGGACGGAGTGCGCCTGCAACTGAAATACGAAGCGGTATCCTATCAGGAAAGGGTTTGCGAGTATCTGAAATCGGCAACGCCCGACCTAAACCGCCCCCTGCCCGAATTCCACAAATCGCCCGTAACACTCTATTTTGCCGAAAAGGGCGAGGCGATATGGGATATTGCCAAGAAATACCGCACCTCCCCGCAAAAAATCTGTGCCGATAACAAGCTCGATTGCGACGTTATGGCGCAGGCCGAAAGACTGCTCATCTTATAAGCACAAAGACAGTAAGGGAAAAACCTTGCTGTCTTTTTCTTTTTATGCTATAATGAAAAAAAAGGAGGGATCGTATGAAAGCACGAACAGTTATCATCATAACCGCCCTTTTGCTCTTGTTGTTTATGTTTCTCTTTCCCTGGTTAGCCATTACCTTTTCGCCCGATCTAACGGGTATCGGCTTATGGTTCTTTTCCTTTATGGCCGTTAATCCTCTTGTGATCGGCGTTGTTGGTATCATGGCAGGCACTGCGCTGAAAAAGCTATGGTGGCTTCCTCTTCTCTCTGCCCTTCTTTTTCCGCCGCTGTTTAGTATTGCCATCGGTGAATTCGTATGGGATCTGTACGCCTATTGCGTATTTTATCTGCCCATCGGCGTTATCACTATGTTCGTATCGTATCTTGTTGCAAGAAAGGTAGGTAAGCAAAAATGAAAAAGCCGTGGATCATTCTCATTTGTGCCACTGTCGTTTTAGCCGTTGTGTTCGTACCTCTCGCCTTTAAGTGGTGGGGAAACAAGGAAGAACCCACCTTTTCCTTTTCAGCCACCGTGATTGCGATAAACGACCGTGCGGCGGTGGTCTCTCCGCTACCTGATGAAGAGATCGCCAAAAGCAGTGATAAGATCACCTTTTCCATTGCCGATCTTGACCCTCTTGACGTTGTGGTGGGTATGGAAGTAAAGGTAACCTGTGAGGGAGAGATTATGGAAACATACCCTGCACAGGTGCAGGCCGTAAGTTGGCAAATCACGAAGGATCTTCGTGGAGTTGAATATACCGAACAATGGATCGATAAAACGGTTGTCGAGCCATACGAAAATAATATATTTGATCATATTACCATAACGGCTATTTATTCCAACTGCTTCTTTGCCAAGACGGTTATCCCCATGTCCTATGAGATCAAGCTTAACGGCAGTTTAACAGACGAATGGTGTATCGGAGATCAGGTTACCTGCACCTATGAAAACACCTATTATGACAGTGAGAATAACCGTGTAGAGGTCGATATGCTTACGATTGCTCCCAGTGATTGGGAGCCTGAACCGGGTATGAATTATAAACCCGTTATCTATCTGTATCCGCAGGAGAAGACCGACGTTACCGTCTTGCTGACGCTTAACGGAAAACTGACCTGTACCTATCCTAACTATGATAACGGCTGGCAGGTAACGGCTTTGCCCGACGGCACCTTAATTGACAGCAAGGGTCAAATCTATAACTATTTATATTGGGAAGGCGAAACCTATACGCAGTACGATTTTTCCAAGGGCTTTTGCGTAAAGGGTGAGGACACGGCCGCTTTCTTGGAGGAAGCCTTAGCGAAATTGGGATTAAACCGCCGAGAGGCGAATGAATTTATCGTTTATTGGTTGCCTCTTATGGAGCAAAATCCGTATAACGTCATTTCTTTTCAAGCCGACCGTTATACCGATGTAGCACAGCTTCACGTAACGCCCGCCCCGGATACGGTGATTCGGGTGTTTATGGCGTGGAAAAGCGTGAACGATCCGATCTCCATACCACAGCAAGAACTGACTGCTCCGCAACGAAAAGGTTTTACCGTTGTTGAGTGGGGCGGAACCGAAATAAAATAAAAAAAGAACCGGAAGGCATTAGCCTTCCGGTTTTTATGTGTTAGTCAGAGATATAGGGCAGAAGAGCAACCTGACGGGCACGCTTGATAGCCTCAGTCAGCATACGCTGATGCTTAGCGCAGGTGCCGGTAGCGCGCTTGGGAAGAATCTTAGAGCGCTCGGACATGTACTTGCGAAGCTTAGCGATATCCTTGTAATCAATGCTCTCGACCTTATCAACACAGAACTGGCAAACTTTGCGTCTGCCCTTCTTAATGGGTCTAGCGGGTTTTTCCATGGATAACATCCTCCTAAAATCGAATTAGAACGGCAGTTCGTCTTCGCCGGTCATTTCCTCAAAATCAGCGGGAGTACCGGTGGAGAAAGAGGGAGCGGAAGCGGGCGCAGCCGCACCGGAATCCTTCTTGGAATCAACGAACTGGATTTCGTCTGCAACGACCTCAGCGGTACGGCGATTGTTGCCGTCCTTGTCTTTCCAAGTACGAATTTGGAGAGAACCACTGACGAAGATAGCAGAGCCTTTTTTGAAATACTTAGTTACGAATTCAGCCAACTGGCGCCAAGCGACAACGTCGATAAAATCAACGGTCTGCTGGGCCTGATCCTTATTGTAGCGACGATTAACAGCCACAGAGAAGGAAGTTACAGCCAAATCGCTTTGAGTACGACGGAGTTCGGGGTCTGCGGCGAGACGGCCGATCAACATCACTTTGTTAAGATTTGCCATTTTTTCATTCCTCCTTACTTGCGAATGATCATGCAACGCAGGATGCCTTCGGTGATACCCATGATACGAGTAAGCTCGGCAGGGAAATCAGCGTCGGACTTGAAGTTGGCCAGAACGTAGTAACCTTCGGTCTTGTGATTGATTTCGTAGGCGAGCTTACGCTTACCCCACTCATCCACAGACTCGACCTCACCGTGCTTAGCCATCAGATCAGAGAACTTCTGCACGAGAGCAGCGATCTCATCTTCGGCCATCAGCGCATCGATGACATACATGCATTCATAGGCATTCAAGGTCTTTTCCATGTTGTATTGCACCTCCTTTTGGACATTTGGCTCCCAATGGGAGCAAGGATAACAGATTTATTATACCGAAAAACTATCTTTTGTCAAGATAATTTTAGGTTTTTGAGATATTCGGTAAACTCTTTACCGATCACGGGATGCTTCATTGCCATTTCCACGCCGGCCTTAGCCACTTCGAGCTTATTACCCATATCGTAGCGGGTACCGATGAAATCAACACCGGTCATGCCGCCGTTTTTGGCGAGGGTGCACATGGCATCGGTCAGCTGGATCTCGCCGCCCGCGCCGGGTGCCGTATGCTCCAGAATATCATAGATCTCGGGCGGAAGCACCACGCGCCCCAAAATAGAATAGAGCGAAAATTCCTGCCCGGGCGCCGGCTTTTCAATCATATCGGTTACG
>JAZOCX010000070.1:0-10503 GCA_045596725.1 Eubacteriales bacterium | reverse complement strand
CTTTCTGAGAAATATGACTATGTGTATGCCACTGTCGGCTTTCACCCCTGCGATTCCTACGATCTAACCGAGGAACATTATGCTAAACTCGAAGAATTAGCATCGCACAAAAAAGTAATGGCGATCGGTGAGATTGGTCTTGACTATCATTATGATGATACCGACAAAGAAAAACAGCACCTTGCCTTTCATCGACAAATGAAATTGGCACAACGCCTTCATCTTCCCGTTGTCATCCACAGTCGCGAAGCCACACAGGATACCCTGGCGGTTTTACAAGAATATCCCGATGTGGTAGGCATTGTTCACTCCTATTCGGGAAGTGTGGAAACGGCAAAAATCCTATTAAAGATGGGCTATTATCTCTCATTTAACGGCATTATTACCTTCAAAAATGCCCATAAAGCACGAGAGGTTGTCGCTTCCCTGCCACACGACCGTGTATTAATCGAAACCGACTGTCCTTATTTAGCACCCGATCCTTTCCGTGGTCAGCTCAACTCCCCTGCCCTTGTTCCCTATGTTGCGGCTAAAATTGCCGAGCTATGGGGCATTTCGCAAGAGGAAGTGGCAAAGATCACCTGTGAAAACGGAAAACGTATTTACGGCATAGAAAAACCGATAGGTTGATATCAACCTATCGGTTTTATTTTACGGAGTAAGTTTTGCTAAAATGCTTTCGATAATTTCCTCGGTTACCTCTCGGGGGTTCTTTGCCGAACAAGGATCAGCTATGGCAGCCGCAATGATATGGGGCTTTTCACGCTCAAACTCCTCTTTGGTAACACCGGCTTCCCACAGTGTGCCGGGAATACGCATACGGCGAAGCATATAGCCGATCTCATCGATCAAACTTTCAACACCGATACGAACGTTGTCGTGAGGCAATTTGAGTTTCTGGGCAATTTTGGCATATCTACGGGCCGCTTCAATCGGCTCAGAGCCGAAACATCCACGCAAATGCGCATTATAGCGGATAACGTACGGGAGGATCATCGCATTGGCACGGCCATGAGGAATATGGAATCTCGCACCGAGCGCATGAGCGATACTATGATTCAAGCCAAGTCCCGCCGCATTAAAGGCCATACCGGCAAGACAAGAAGCACTGTGCATCTTCTCTCTGGCTACGACGTCGCTTCCGTCTTTGTAAGCATAAGGCAAGTATTTGAATGCCAATAACAAGGCCTTTTCAGCAAGAGCATCAGAGGCATCATTCGCATCAACCGAAACCAACGCTTCAAAAGCATGAGTAATCACGTCAAGCCCCGTATCGGCAGTAACCGAAGGAGGCGCCGTCATAACAAGCTCAGGGTCAAGAATGGCCAGATCGGGCAACATTCCCTCATCAACAAGCGGGTATTTGGTATGATCCGTATCATCGGTAATAACCGCAAACTTGGTAACCTCAGAACCCGTACCGCTCGTAGTAGGGATAGCAATAAGTTTTAAGTCAAGTTGATGGGTGCGCTCAGCCAAGAAGACCATAGCTTTTGCCGCATCAATGGGAGACCCACCGCCTAATGCAATAACAATATCCGGTTTATTATCTGTAATGAATTTTAAGCCTTTTGCGATCAAGGAAGTGGTAGGATCGGGGGTAACATCGTCGAAAATGGCAATGTGCTTATACCCGTCCATTTTATCGGTAATTTTATGGATCATGCCCGAGCTGATCATAAATTTATCCGTTATGATGACCGCAGACACACCCTGAAATTCTTTCAGGGTGTCAAGAGCATTTTTGTTAAATCGTACCTCGGTACGAATCTTAAACCTATTCATATTCCCTCCGGGTAAATGCGTGGGTTATTTTTGAATATCGGTAATGGTAACCATATCGCCGTTTTTCAAAGCGGCAGCATTGGCATCATCGGTGTCAAGATGCATTTCCAAACGGAAATCCTTATGTACACGCACCTGAACGTCATAGAAACGGGTGCGGCGTTCGGTATTCACGTCAACCGTAACGTAATCGTTGTCCTTTACACCAAAGCGCTGACCGTCTTCTACACTCATGTGGATATGGCGGTAAGCAATAATGCAACCCTCCTGCAGGGTAACAATGCCCTTGGGACCAATAATGGTAATGGGTGCGGAACCGGCAATCTTACCGCTCTCGCGTACGGGAGGCTTTACCTTCAAAACGAAAGAATCGGTACGGGAAATTTCAACCTGAGAAGCCGAACGAACAGGCCCCAATACACGAACCTTCTCAATCGGACGCAAAGAAGGACCTACAATGGTAAGCAACTCTTTGCAGGCATACTGTCCGGGCTGAGACAGATCCTTCAAAGGTTGAAGCTGATAGCCTTTACCGAAAAGGATGTCCACGTGCTCTTGGGACAGATGAATATGACGATTGGAAATACCAACGGGAACACCGGCGGTGTTGCCGATATTATTGCTTTCCAAAGCCTTCAAAACGGCTTCGGCTACGGCAGAAATATTGATATCCATAAAAGTAACTCCTTGAATCTACGATTAGATTATATGGAAACTGTCTACCATTACGCAACGGCGCTGTCTGGTAAAGCTTCTTGCAGAGGTAATACCCTCACCGGTAGGTCCGGCAATGGTAAAGGTGGCGTGGCCCTCACCGCCAAAGCCGATACCGGCATAGGACGGAGCATTCTTAACAAAAATCGTGGTCTCAACCGCAGAAGCAAAGCGGGAAAGATTGTCAATATTCTTGGAATGCATATGGGCAGTGTGTCTGTTGCCATGTTCAGCCTTAACTGCCAGATCAATAGCAACGTCAATATCGGGAACACCAACGATCGGCAGGATGGGCATCATCAGCTCTTCCTGAACGAAGGGATGCATAAAGTCGGTCTCGCAAATAATGCAACGAATATCCGAACCAACCTTTACACCCAGCATATCCAAAATAACAGCGGCATCACGACCAACACATTTACGGTTAACCGTCTGCTTGGTGTTGCCGTTTTTATCGGTAACGTCAACCAAAACGATCTTTGCAAGAGCATCAGCCTGTGCGGCGGAAATGAGGTAAGCACCGTTTTTCTGCATCTCGGCAATCAAACGATCTTTTACGTTATTAAATACAAATACTTCCTTTTCAGCAATGCAAGGCAGGTTATTGTCGAAGGTGCAACCATCGATAATATCCTTACCGGCCTTAACAATATCCGCCGTATCATCAACGATAACGGGAGGATTACCGGCGCCGGCACCAATCGCCTTCTTACCGGAAGAGAGCACCGAACGAACAACGCCGGGGCCACCGGTGCATACGAGCAAACGAATGGCAGGATGCGTCTGCATGATCTTAGCCGATTCCATCGTGGGTTTATCCATAGAGGTTACAAGTACCTCAGGACCGCCAGCCATACGGGAAGCACGGTTAACAAGGTCAACGGCATAGTTGGAAACACAAATAGCACCGGGGTGAGGATTGAATACAACACCGTTACCGGCAACGATCATACCGATACTGTTGCAGATAACCGTTTCACTGGGGTTAGTACTCGGCGTAATGGCGCCAACAACACCAAAGGGAGCCATTTCTACCAAGGTAAGACCGTTATCACCCGTCTTAGCGGCACTAATGATATCTTCGGTACCGGGGGTTTTGTCGGCAACCAAAAGATGCTTTGCCTTTTTGTGGTCTACCCTACCCATGCCGGTTTCGCGAACGCCCATCTCAGCCATGATCGGAGCTTCTTCGCGGGTGAGCTGACGAATGATCTCAACGATCTTTTCACGTTTCTCCACGCTCATCTTGCGAACGGCCTTATAGCCTTCACTGGCAGCGGCAATCGCCTCATTCATATCGGAATAAATACCGATAAGTTTTCTGCCGTTGTATTCGGTGCTGGTATAGGTAGCCTGATTTTTGGGAGCAACTCCCATCGAATCAACGACCTGTTTTACAATCTGTTCAATATCAGCTTTGCTAATTTGAGACATCGCTTGTTCCTCCAATCTTTTCGCCTTAGCCTACCAAGGCAGCGGCATCACGAGCAATCATCAATTCCTCATCCGTAGGAATGATCCAGGTGCGAACCTTCGCATCGTCTGCGGAAATTTCAAAGTCCACACCACGGGTAATATTGTCGTTTTTATTTTCATCAATCTTAATACCGAGAGCATCAAGATTATCGCAAATCATCTTCCTGATCTCAGCATCGTTTTCGCCAAGACCTGCGGTAAAGACCAAAACGTCAAGCCCGTTAAGTTCAGCAAAATAAGTACCGATCAGCTTTTTCACGCTGTTCGCCACAATTTTCTGAGCTAAAATAGCACGCTTATTGCCCTCTTTGGCAGCCTGCGCAACGTTGCGGGCATCGTTAGAAACACCGCTGATGCCAAGCAGACCCGACTTTTTATTGATCATATCCTCCGCTTCCTGAGCGGTGATATTGTCAGTCTTCATAATATAGGTAAGCACTGAGGGGTCAAAACTGCCCGAACGAGTACCCATAACTACACCCTCTTGCGGAGTAAACCCCATCGAGGTATCAATGGCAACACCGCCGTCAATGGCCGTAACGGAAGAGCCGTTACCCAAATGACAGGTAATAATTTTGAGATCCTTAATATCCTTGCCTACCGCCTGCGCCGCCTTAGCCGCAACGTAGCGATGAGAGGTGCCGTGGAAGCCGTAGCGACGAATCTTCTTTTCCTCGTAATACTCATAAGGCAAGGGGTAAATGTAACGGAAATCTTCCACGTCAGCATAGAAGGAAGTATCAAAAACACCCACCTGCGGAGTATCGGGCATCTGTGCTATACAAGCACGAATGCCGGCAATAGCAGGAGGCCCATGCAAAGGATTGATGGGAACGATACCTTCTAAGTATTCAAGCACTTCTTCATTAACACGGGTGGATTTTTTGTATTTTTCACCGCCGTGAGCAATACGATGACCAACTGCATCAATTTCGCTGATATCCGAAATAATGCCGTGCTCAGCATCTGTTAACAACTTCAAAACGAGACCGATCGCCTCATTATGAGTCGGCATCGGATAGTCAATCGCATAGGGCTCAGCACCGGGAACTTTATGGGTAATACAACCCGAGGTACCGATTCTCTCGCAAAGTCCCTTTACCAAAACTTCCTCATTAGCCATATCAATCAACTGATATTTCAAAGAAGAACTACCTGCATTAACAACAAGTATTTTCATAATGAATCACTTCCGTTACAATTTATAGTTATTGTGCAAAAATAAGCTGAGTGCCTTCATCGGCAATACGATTCTTCCACTCATCACCGGGATCACAATCGGTAACAATCGTATCCACATCCGAAATATTGCAAACCTTTACAAAAGATGCTTTACCAAACTTTGAAGAATCCACCGCCAAAACTTTCGTTTTAGCCGAGCGGAAAAAGGCCTTTTTGATTTCACAGTCACGCTCATTGGAATCTGATACACCCATCTCGGTATCAAGCCCCTTGCAGGAACAAATTGCCAAATCAACGTGGAAACCTTCCACCATACGTTCGGCTTGATATCCGACAAGCGAAAGTGCACCCTCTTTGAGTACACCGCCGGTGGAAACGATCATCCAATCGGGCTTATTGCAAAGCTCAATCAAAATTTCGATCGAGTTTGTAATCAAAGTAATTTTCTTGCGATCCAATATATTCTTAATAACACACAAAGCCGTCGTACTTGAATCCAGCATAATATAGTCGCCATCGTGGATCATTTCACTGATCTGCGCCGCTATCTTCTGTTTGCTGGCAACATTGGTCTGTTTTCGCACGTGGAAAGGTAAGTCAATATTGGATTTTTCATTTTTAACGGCACCGCCATAAGTCTTTCTGGCAAGACCGTCCTGCTCTAATTTTTCAAGGTCTCGGCGAATCGTTTCTTCCGTAACCGAAAACTCACGGCTCAGATCACTAACGACTACCTTACCTTCAAGGGAGAGCCTTGTCAGAATGGCATTTCTTCGCTCAATTGCTAACAAGCCAACAACTCCTTTTCGTTAAATTACAAAATGCTTTGCCAAAGCTTCATATCAGGACGAGGAATAACAGAACTGTCAAGGAACATTCCTCTTCCGCCGGCTTCCGACTCAGCACGTTCAATTGCTGCCGTAACGGCAGAAACGCTGCCCGTTAAGAGTAAATAGGATTTACCGCACATACCGCGCGCTAAACGCAATTCAATCAAATCAACCAAAGCCGTCTTAGCGGCGGCATCAGCAGCAACAATTGCCGTAGCAGCGGAGAAGGTTTCCAATACGCCAAGTGCTTCAACGCCTTCGGGAGCAGATGCAGCATACATAGCGGGAAACAACGAATCATGGGGATTACCCAGAACAAAGCTATCAATAACCTTCTGCGGATTATTTCCTTTGGCGGCATCAACAGAAGCCTTAACGGCACTGAGCTCGCCTGTAATGATAACAATATATTTACCGGGACAAACGGTAGCACTTTCTACAATATCCACTTCGGCGGTCTTAATCATGGTATCTGCACCGGTCATACCGGCAGAAACCGTAACAAATTCCACCATGCCTATTGCTTTAGCCATTATTTACTAACATCCCTTCGTTAACTTACTTTGCCGAGATAAGAACATACTTATCGGTAACTGCCTTTACAACACCCTCGATCGGCGTATGGATGGCCACGCTCAACGCTCCTTCTGCCGGGAGAGCTACGACATCACCGATCGCAACTGCATCACCCTTTTTACAGGTGGGTTTGGCAGGTGCGCCGATGTGTTGCGAAAGCAAAAGCTTTACCGATTTCGGACGATATTCGCGTTCATCAAGCAAAGCGGGGTAATTATACTTGGTAAGACCCAGTCGAGCAGTCAAGCGAGACTTGAGTATGTAACGACCGCTTCTGTCAGGATTCACCTCATCAGGCTGAGCATCCGGTATGGGAATACGGGAGCTGCGCAATTCTGCCTTAACAGCACTCATCAGTGTACGAGGCGAAAGCCCTTGGAAGCAGGAATACATCTCGCAAAGCCCACAAGAACTGCAAAAATAGGTGCCGAGATAAGGCTCTACTTCACTGGTAATGCCACTGGTTGCCGATCTCATAAAGCGATGCGGCTCAATCGGGTGCCCCAACAGATGACGGGGGCACAAATCAGTGCACATTCTGCACTGACAACATGCCGACATCGCACGTTTAAGAGAAATCTTTCCATTGGTGCGACGCTTTTGAACAATATATTGATTACTGGGCATAACCAAGATAGCGTTTGATGTTTTAGTGATAACATCGGTTTCGTTTACAATGTTACCCGTCATCGGACCGCCATTAATCAAAGCATAATCCGACACGGTAACCCCACCCGCCATTTCCAAAACCTCGGCAACGGTAATGCCTAACGGAACGTAAAGAGTGGTGGGATTTTTTACCTCACCGGTAACAGTGATAAATTTATGCGTTACACCCTTCCCTTCGGTTACGGCGTAATAGGCATTGAGCATCGTTTCTACGTTGAATACGATAACGCCCACCGTAAGCGGAAGCTTTCCGGGCGGCACAACACGACCGGTCGTTTCATAAATGGTAATCACCTCGTCGCCTGCGGGATAAACTTCCGGCAGAAGACCAATGGTCGTGTTCTTGAAATCAGGCAATAACCCTTCAACTGCGGCAACAGCCTTCTTATAAGAAGGCTTAATGGCAACAATACAGCTTTTAGCGCCAACCGCTTCGCGAACGGTCTCCATTGCCGACAAGATTTCATAGGCATATTTCTGCATAACCTGGCGATGCAGTTTCAGTAACGGCTCGCACTCGGCGCAGTTCAAAATAATTGTATCAACACCCTCATTAAGCTTAGCGTAACTGGGGAAACCGGCACCGCCGGCACCGACAACGCCTGCTTTTTGAAGAATATCTTTCAATTCAGTAATTTTCACTTTTATCAATCCATTAATCCAATAGAATGGTCAACAATACCTACGATAGCAGCATCAATAGGTCCTTTTTCTAAATCACAACCGATACGTGCGGCACTTCCGGTAGAAATCAAAACGATCTCACCGATACCGGCACCAACGTTGTCGATCGCCACAATGCGACCCTTTACATACATGTTTTCAATCGGCTCAACAATCATAAACTTATTGCCGAGCAACCGTTCATTTTTACGAGTAGCAACAACGCTACCAACTACTTTACCGACAATCATTTCATACGACCCTTTCTGTTAATAATCAGCAGTACTAAGGACTGTCAGGCTCCGCAGAAATGCGGAGCCTATAACATTCCCAAGGTCGAGAACTTTTTACTTCAATACGGGCAAAATCTTCTCAACGTCATTATGAGGTCTGGGGATTACGTGTACCGTAACGAGCTCGCCGAGCTTGGAAGCAGCAGACGCACCGGCCTCAGTAGCAGCCTTAACTGCGCCGACATCACCGCGAACCATAACCGATACCAGACCGGAACCGATCTTCTCAGTGCCGATGAGGGTAACGTTAGCTGCCTTAACCATAGCGTCGCCAGCTTCGATAGCAGCAACAAGACCTCTGGTTTCAACCATACCTAATGCTTCAAGTGCCATTGTATTTTCCTCCTGTTTAATATAATTGCCCTTTACGGGTAACTAACGAATTTGGTAAGAAGATTACTTGATTACAGGTAAAATCTTCTCAACATCTGCGTGGGGTCTGGGGATTACGTGTACTGCAACGAGCTCACCGAGCTTAGAAGCAGCAGACGCACCGGCCTCAGTAGCAGCCTTAACTGCACCGACATCGCCGCGAACCATAACCGATACCAAGCCGGAACCGATCTTCTCAGTGCCGATGAGAGTAACGTTAGCAGCCTTAACCATAGCGTCGCTGGCTTCAATAGCAGCAACAAGACCTCTGGTTTCAACCATACCTAATGCTTCGAGTGCCATTCTTTTTTCCTCCTTTACAGATGTTTTCTTAACTGCTTCTGCCGGCTTCTTAGGAGCGGTAGCAGCAGGGGCTTTCGGTGCCGAAACAGCACCGTTTGCTTCGGTAGTAGCCATACTCATCCACCTTTCAAAGGTTTCTTTATGTATCCTCGATTATTTCTTAGCCAAGCGAGATGCGCTCAGCATAACCAAGCGTTCTGTTTCGCTGTGGGGGCTTGCAATCACAGCCGAGGCAGCAGGCTTAATGATAGCGCCTGCTACTGCGGCATCGACAGCCGCCTTAACAGCAGAGACCTGACCCTCTACGATAACCGTAACGAGTCGACCTCCCAGCTTTCTTTCCCAGGTAACAAAGGTAACCTCAGCGGCTTTACACATAATATCAATGCAGTCAACCGCAGCGGCAACGCTTTGAACCTCTACAAGTCCCAAAGATTTCATCCGAAAAACTCCTTAATTACAGAACGGGCAAAATCTTCTCAACGTCGTTATGAGGTCTGGGAATTACGTGTACAGCAACCAGCTCGCCGAGCTTGGAAGCAGCAGAAGCGCCCGACTCGGTAGCAGCCTTAACTGCGCCGACATCGCCGCGAACCATAACCGATACCAGACCGGAACCAATCTTTTCAGTGCCGATGAGGGTAACCTCAGCAGCCTTTACCATTGCGTCAGCAGCCTCGATTGCTGCAACAAGACCTCTGGTCTCAACCATACCAAGTGCTTCGTAAGCCATTTTCATATCCTCCGAAAAATTTTATTTTTTATCAAATGCATTAAGTTTTAAGAGCTTTTCCGTATCCTCTTCAACGTTAGCAATAATATGTTTGCAGATAACGCCGGATACCTGTTCGGCAGCAGCCGCTGCTGCTTCCAATGCCGCTTCAACGGCTGCAACGCTTCCACGGAACTTGATCGCTACGATCAGCGGAACTTCCAGTGCGTCAGCATTGCCGGGTTTGTTTTTATCAAAGGTTTCGACTGTAACGTCAGCCGCTTTACAGCCGGCATCGCAAGCCACAAAACCGGCTACGAGACCGAAAACCTCAATCAGACCAACAGCCATACTCATTCAGATCACCTTATTCATTAATGATGGCAATTTTCAGACCCTGCATCGACAGGTTCGTTTGAAGTGCCTCATTGATCTTGTCAAGCGGGAAACGATGAGTGATCAGCTTTTCAACAGGCAGGCCGATCGCCTTAGCACGCTTCAAGAAATCAAAGGTGGTGGCGTAATCACGCAGGGTGTAAACCCAAGAACCAACCGTGGTAATTTCCTTAGCGCAGATATCAAAGTGCGGGTTGATGGAAGCATCGCCGCCATTGATGAAGAAGCCCAATTCGCAAAGGCCACCGCCGTTACGAATGAACTTGTATACGTTAGCATGAGCAATGGGAGAACCGGTGCACTGGAAAGCAAAATCAGCGAGATAACCGCCGAATGCATCCTTAACGCCTTCGGTCAAAGCTTCAATACCCTTATAGTTCTTAAAGTTAACCGAATTGTCAGCACCCATTTCCTTAGCAAAGGCCAAGCGCTTATCTTCACCGTCAATCGCTACGATGTTCTCGATGCCCATGGCACGCAAGATTGCGATACAGAGAAGACCGATAGGACCGCAGCCCTGAACCGCTACGCG
>JAZOCX010000069.1:0-11549 GCA_045596725.1 Eubacteriales bacterium | reverse complement strand
TTCCGTAATCAGCTTCTCAATACTTACAAATCTCATATTGAAATTATTTCTGCACTCCCTTTGTATGAACGCGAAGAGCAGAAGGTTGCTGAGGAACCTGAAATTGTTGAAGTTGCTGCTGAGGAAGAACCTGTTGTTGATGAAGTTTCCGAAGAACTGGTTGCTGACGAAGTAGTTAAGGATTTTGCTGAGCATTTTGATGTTCAGGACCAGGTTGATGCTCTTTCCTCTGAGCCTGATAATATTTCTCAGATCGCTGCTGCGCTTAATGATATGAGTGCGGATGATGCTGATTTAGAGAGCGATTATAATACCGTTAATTTTGACGTGTAAGGATTACAATAATAGGCAGCCGTCGGCTGCCTATTATTTCCATTGGGAGAAAATATGCTACTTTCTATTGTGTTGATTGCAATAATTATTGTAATGGATCGACTTGTTAAATATTGGGCAATGGCTATCTTAGCGCCTGCTGTTGAAATTCCCGGTATTCAAGGGTTATTTCATTTTTATTATGTTGAAAATTCGGGTGCTGCGTTTTCCATATTAAGTAAACATACCTGGATTTTGATCGTTATTACTTGTATTGTTGTTTTAGGCGCGCTGTTTCTTTTGTTTTTTACAAAAACAAATTTGCCCATTAGGTTATGTTTGATAGGAATTATCGGCGGAGGCATAGGTAATTTAATTGATCGCATATTGTATGGCTATGTTATTGATATGTTTAAGCTTGATTTTATGGATTTTGCTGTTTTTAATGTAGCGGATATCTTTATAACGGTAGCCGGTATTGCTATGGTTGCTATATTGTTATTTGGCAAAAATAATACTATTTTTGAGCTGAAAAAAGGTTATGACACAAAAAGTAATTCAACTGACAGTGAATAACGATCAATCCGATAAGCGCCTTGATAAGGCACTTTCGGACCTTTTGCCGGACTACTCTCGTTCGGCATTAGCTTTGCTGTGCGAAAATGATGCGGTATTAGTAAATGGGAAGGTTTGTGGCAAAAAACATATCGTGGCAAATGGCGACATTATAGAAATAAAACTTCCCGAGCCGGATCTTTGCGAGGCAATTCCGCAGGATATTCCTATTGACATCGTTTATATGGATGAGCACGTTGTTGTTGTAAACAAGTCAAGAGGTATGGTTGTTCATCCTGCGGCTGGTAACCCTGACGGAACATTAGTTAATGCGCTTTTATACGCCTGTAAAGGGCAATTATCGGGTATTAATGGGGTTATGCGTCCGGGTATCGTGCATCGTATTGATAAAAACACAAGCGGTCTTTTAGTCGTTGCAAAAACCGATATCGCTCACAACTCGTTAGCGGAACAATTCAAAGAACATAGCATGGAACGAGTATATCACGCCATCGTCCGTGGAAATCCGGGAGAAACGGGTACCATTGACGCTCCCATCGGGCGTTCTAAAAATGATCGTAAGAAAATGGCAGTAACCGAGCAGAATTCAAAACATGCAGTAACGCACTTCAAAACACTTGAACAATTTGATAAATATACCTATGTAGAGTGTCGATTGGAGACAGGACGCACCCACCAAATTCGTGTTCATATGGCTCATATTGGCCATCCGCTTTTGGGTGATGTAACTTATGGCGACAAAAAAGACGAATTTCGCTTGGAGGGGCAGTGTCTTCACGCAAAGGTGTTGGGCTTTACACATCCAACAACCGGTGAGAGATTATTATTCGACAGTAATTTACCGGATTATTTCAATTCGGTATTGACAAAGCTCAGATAAGGTGTATAATGAGTATAAATTGAATGGGGTGCTGACATATAGTCGGCTGAGATCGGAATTCCGGGACCCAAGGAACCTGATACGGATAATGCCGGCGTAGGGAGATCGTGTATACGTGTATTCTCATGCGGTTTTTCCGTATGAGAATTTTTTTATGGAGGATGTAAAAATGTCATCACGTATTCAAAAACTAACCGAGTGTTCTATTTTAATTGCCGTAGCAGTAATATTGAATTTTATTAAATTCAATGCTTTCTGGGCATTGGGTGGTTCAATAACGGCCGTCAGTATGTTACCTGTATTGCTTATTGGATATAGGCACGGCGTTAAATGGGGCATATTAGGCGGAATGGTTTATACAACCCTTCAAATTATATTTGATATTGGACAGATTTCCAGTTGGGGTCTTACAACAACCGTATTTATTGGCACCATTGTTTTGGATTATCTCCTGGCTTATGGTTCGTTATCGCTATCCGGCATTTTCAGCAAGAAAACTCACGGTTTATGCCTTGCATCAATCGTTTGCTTAACGTTGAGATATGTTTTTCACGTAATCTCCGGTCTTGTTCTTTTTGCTGAATATGATCAAGTAGGATTTACTCCTCTTACGTGGTCATTGGCATACAATGCATCATATATGCTGCCGGAAATTATTTTTACAACAGTCGTTGCATTCTTAGTTGAGAAAATTCCTGCAATTTCAGGCAGAATGACGGATCGTTGATTTTTTTAATATAAGTGTGGTATAATCTCTTTATAAAGGAGATTTATCATGGCGAAATTTGAAAACATTTTATTGATATCGGATATGGATGGAACTTTGTTTTCTAAACCCGATACAATTCCTCAGATAAATTTAGATGCTATTAACTATTTTATCGAAAATGGCGGTCGTTTTACTGTTGCAACTGGTCGTTCACAGAATTCTGTACGACATTATTTGAAACAACTTCCGATAAATGCACCGGCGATTGTGGGTAACGGAACCTCATTATATGATTGTGAACGGTTATTGTCGTTGTGTGAGTTTTACGGAAGCGAAAGCATGAAAGATATTTCAATACAAACACACAATAAATATCCGGAATTATCTTGTTTTATTTTGTCGAATGGGAAGCTATTTACCCCGAAAATTTGTGAACATCATGATATGGTTGAAACCCTTGAATGTACGAAAAGTACGTTGATTGATATGATGGATGTACGTCATATCCATTGGAACAAGGTGGCATTCATTGGCGAACCGCAACAAATTAATGATGCTTATGATCTGATTGACTCATTTGGAGATAACAGTTTTGATTATGTTAAAAGTGCTCCTTATATTATGGAATTAATACCCAAAAACATAAATAAGGGAAGCGCTGTACGTGAGTTGTCAGAAATGTTGAATATTCCTATTTCCAATATTTGCGCAATCGGCGATTATTATAATGATGAGCAGATGCTTGACGCTGCCGGCATGAGTGCTTCACCAAGCAACGCACCCAAAGCAATACAAGACCTTGTTGATTTTGTTGCTTGCGATCATAAGGATGGCGCAGTGGCTGATTTCATACATTATATTGAAAACCATATAGATAGTTTTATAAAGGGATGAGAGATCATCCCTTTCTTTTTTGTTCAAAAAACACACAGCCTGTCCGCGCAAGACCGCGTTTGTTTACCGACGCGCTGCCTTGTAATTTACAATATCCGTCTGATTGATATTTACACGGATGTTCACAACGTATAATACCCAACGATACATCACCCCGCTATGTATTGTGAAAGAAATAAAAATTATTATACGTGAGAGTGTATTTATTATTTTCACAGTCAAAATAAAAACAGTGAAAAGAGGTGGATAGATGAAGAAATACAAAATTATTTTATCAATAACATATCTTCTGTTGGCGATAACCGGCTTTGCAACAGAGTATTTTTATGATAGTATTCCTGAAATATTGATAACAAAAGCAAAAATAGGGAGTGTTATTGATACCGTTTCGTATTCAGGTATTGTTTGTGCTGAAAGCCACGTTATTTTTAGCAAACAGGTAGCAAAAGTTGTGGCCGTGTATGTGAATGAGGGGGAGTATGTACGCAAGGGTGATTTAATTGCAAGATTAGATTTGAATGATAAACCGCAGGATTTTATCGAGCAACAAGCTCAGTCCATTACCGATTGGGGTATTTCCATTGGAGATCAATCGCTTAATGATTTACTGTCATCATTAACGCAATCGGGTCAGTACAATTCAGTCGTGGCGAGTGGAGCGGGGATACGTGCACCAAGTGATGGGTATATTACTAAAATTCTAGTAAAAGAGGGGGATTACGCAACGTCCGTTTCTCCTATATGCGTTATTTCGGATCAAAGCAAGTTATCGGTTCGTGTGCAAGTTGCAGAGGATCGTATTTCCAATATTGAAATTGGACAAAGTGCAGTTGTTACGGGAAGTGGATTTGCAGGAAGCACCTATTATGGGGTGGTTGAAAAGATTGCAAGTCAGGCAACGCAATCATTACTGAACAACAACGGTGCCACTGTTGCGGTTGATATCTCACTGTCGAATCCCGATAATAAAATTATGCCCGGTTTTACAGCAACCGTTAGGATTCGAACCGGGAAAAGAGATAACGTTATTCAGGTACCGCTTGAAGCTATCAACCAGGATGATGATGGAAAAGAATATGTATGGATTTATCAAGATGGATACGTTCGAAGAGAATACCTGAGCTGTCAATACACCTCTTATGGTTATGCAGAGGTTGAAAGTTTTAATGTGGATCAATGGATCGTAGCACAGGGGCGCTCTGATATGAAAGAAGGCACCTCAGTAAGGGTGGCGCAATGATAGTTGATTGCATTAAAATGTCGGTTTGTAATATGGTGCGCCATAAACTTAGAACCATATTAACTATGATAGGAATTATTGTAGGAATTTGTTCCGTCATTGCAGTTTATTCGGTAGGCAAGGGAGGCCAAGCTCAGATTACTGAGACATTTCAATCATTTGGCTTATCGGGTGTCGTTATTACGGCCCCCTCATCGACGACGATAAAAGCAGAGGATATCGATTATATTCAAGAACAGGTAAGAGAAGAAAATTCCATTATGCCGCTTATTTATACGCAAATTCAAATGGGACTCATTCATCCGAAGACAACAGTAATGGCACTTGGAGTTGGTGATAACGCCATAGCTCTTTCGGTGGCAGGTGCAAAATACGGACGTGGTTTTTCGTCATCAGAAATTAATCGTGCGGCCAAGGTATGTATGGTTGATACAGAAATCGCTCAGCAATTTTTTCGGCGGGAAAACATCGTGGGTCAAACCTTGCAGTTTTCAGTTGGCGGCAGGGTAGAGTCCTTTGAAGTAATTGGCGTTATAGATAAAGCAAACACTGCCATAGGCGCACTATTAGGTGATTCGGCAGTGTTTGTTTATATTCCCTATACGGCATATTTTGAATTGTCCGGTAAATCTGATTTTGAAATGTTTTTAATGTCAGTTGATGATTCTAAAAGTGTTGAATCTCAGGTGAATAAGGTAGTAACTATTTTAGAACAACATACTCAGACAAGTGGCTATCTCTACGAGGATCTTAATGCGCACAAAGAAACAATTACGTCGATAATCAACATCGTTACCATTATTATTTCAGCCATAGCGGGAGTTTCTCTCATTGTAGGTGGCATTGGCGTTATGACTATTATGCTTGTCGCAGTACAGGAAAGACGTCAAGAAATCGGGATAAAGAAGGCAATGGGCGCAACGAATGCCAATATTATGGTTGAATTTATGGTTGAAGCAGTCATTTTGTCTATTGTTGGAGGAGCAGTCGGAATACTGTTGGGGTATCTCTTGTCGTGGGCTGCCTATCCGATTTTGGGTATAACATCAAAATTTAATCCTATTATTGCAATCAGTGCCTTGTTTTTTTGTGCAATTATTGGTATTATATTTAGTGTATATCCTGCAAAAAAGGCAGCAGATTTACGTCCTATTGAATGTTTGAAATGTGAGTAGGTGATAGAGTGTCCTTTGTTCGACAACCACATTTGCCGAGCAGGCCGATTCGGGGTGCAATAGTAAGCACGGCTCTATCGTTACCGATTCGCACTGTACTTCATAAAAGGGGTATCGTTTTATATGATGCTCCCGTACATCCGAACTTGCCGAATAGTATTTCTCATCATCCAGACTTAGTGGCGTTTCATTTAGGTGGAAACAGATTGCTTGTAGCAGATGAAATTGCTCATAAATGGTCGATACCTGATGTTGAAATATACTCCGGTAAGTCTCTATCTCCTAACTATCCGAATGATATTGCCTTTGATGCCTGTTTACTTGGTGATGCGTTATTTTGCCTTGCAAAGGCAACCGATCCGCAGATTTTGCAGATAGCGAATCATATATATGATTGCAAGCAAGGGTATGCTAAATGTTCAATTGTGGTTGTGCAAGAAGATGCCGCCATTACCGAAGATGTTGGATTAGCTCGAACACTAAAACAGGCGGAGAAAGATGTTTTACTCATATCTCCGGGAGGAGTATCGCTACCCGACTACGACCGAGGCTTTATCGGTGGGGCTTGCGGAAAATTGGCACCCGATATTCTTGCCTTCTTCGGTCGAATTGAAAATCACCCCGATTATGATGCCATATCAAAATTTTGCCAAAAACACGGCGTACAAGCCATTTCTTTATCGAATGATAATCTTGTTGATTTCGGGTCGTTGTTGCCTATTTTAGAGTAATTTTTTGCCCTTATTCATATACTGATACGGGTGAGAGAATTGAGACAAAGGCTTTTTCGAAAAAGACATAGGTGTCGACGAATAATTGTTGCTGTTATAGCAATCATGTTGCTTTTTGCATTTTTAGCAACGTTCCTTATGCTTCGACTTCGTCCGATGATACGTCCTATGGCTGTTGCAAGAGCAAAATCGACTGCCACACGAGCTATTAACAATGCGGTTGATCAGGCCTTGTCTATGGATTCTATATCGTATGAATCGTTAATTATATTAGAAAAAGACAGTGAGAACCGTGTTACTGCACTTAAAACGAATACCGCCCAGATCAATAAATTAAAGGCTGAATTGACATCGGTTATTACCGAGCAAATCAGCCAAATAGATCAAACGAAAATCAGTATACCCATTGGTAGTGTTATTGGAGGCGAGCTTCTTTCCGGTTTTGGTCCGCGAATTTCAATTACACTTTTGCCGGTGGGCTATGCTGAAACGGATATTATTAACACCTTTTCCGATGCAGGGATCAATCAAACCATCCATCAAATTTTACTGGATGTTACCGTAACTATCGGTATTGTTATGCCTGCTTATACCGAGTATGCCACGGTGAGCACGTCTATTATTTTGGGTGAATCTGTATTATTAGGTAATGTTCCTGATAACTATACTAATGTAGCCACAAATGAAGAATTGTGGGATAAAATAAACAATTTTTTAGAATTAGGATAGGCAGAAAAATGGATATTCAAAAAAGAATCGAACAACTAAATAGTGAGCTGGAATATCATGCTGGAAAATATTATAATGAGGATTCTCCCGAAATCTCTGACTATGAGTATGATATGCTTTTGCGTGAGCTTAAACGTTTGGAAGAAGAATATCCTCAATATGCTTCTTCGGCTTCTCTCACAAACCGTGTCGGCGGTGAATCTTCGTCTAAATTTAAGCAGGTAGTACATGAAGTACCTATGCAATCGTTGCAGGACGCATTCTCGTTTGATGAATTATCTGCTTTTGATGCTCGTATAAGAGAGGTTATCGATTCTCCCGAATATATATTGGAGCCTAAAATCGATGGTTTGTCTGCATCCATAGAATATAAAAACGGTGTATTTTTCCGTGGTTCAACACGTGGTAATGGTGTTATCGGTGAAGATGTAACGGAAAATATGAAAACCATCCGTACCGTACCCATGACATTAGATGGTTTTTCATCGGATATCGAAATAAGAGGCGAAGTATTTATGCCTCGAAAAACTTTTGAAGAGATCAATGAACAAAGAGAACAAGAAGGTAAAACGTTGTTCGCAAATCCACGCAATGCCGCAGCCGGATCATTACGACAGCTTGATTCATGTATTACAGCCGAGCGTAGGCTTGATATTTTAGTATTTAATCTTCAAAAAGCCGATAACTTTGATACAACTACCCATAGTGATACCATTGACAGATTACGCCAAATGGGCTTTCCTACGGTATCCTATTTCGGCCCCTTTTCTAATTTCAATGATGTTTTAGAAAAAATCAATTATCTCGGCGAACATCGAGAAGAACTGCCCTTTGATATTGATGGTGCGGTTATAAAGGTAAACAACTTTACACATAGAGAAACCTTAGGTGAAACTTCAAAGGTTCCCAAATGGGCCATCGCTTACAAATATCCTCCCGAGGTGAAAGAAACAGTTCTTAATAAAATCACCGTTCAGGTAGGGCGTACGGGAGTATTAACACCCAATGCCAATTTTGATTCGATTCGTTTAGCAGGTACCAAGGTTTCACGTGCAACACTTCATAATATTGACTTTATTACGGAAAGAGATATTCGTGAAGGGGACACCATCCTGGTGCGTAAGGCGGGGGATATTATTCCCGAAGTACTTGGTGTTGTAAAGGAAAAGCGTAACGAAAATACGGTGCCGTATACGATGCCAACACATTGCCCTTCATGTGGCAGTGAGGTAGTGCGAGAGCTTGATGAAGCAGCTGTGCGTTGCGTTAATCCAGCTTGTCCCGCACAGCTTCAACGCAATATTGAGCATTTTTGTTCCCGTGATGCGATGGATATTGACGGTCTCGGCCCCGCAGTAGTTGCCCAGTTAATTGCGGAGGGGTTATTAACAAGTTCCGCCGATCTGTACGAGTTAAAAGCAGAGGATGTAATCCATTTGGAACGAATGGGGCAGAAGTCGGCTGAGAATCTTATTAATGCTATTGACCGTTCACGTACCGCAGGGCTTGACAGAGTGATTTATGCCCTTGGTATTCGTCAAGTTGGTAAACAAGCGGCAAAAGTATTAGCTCAGACGTTTGGTAATATAAGAGATCTAATGACTGCAACAACACAAGAACTTGTTACTATTAATGACGTTGGTCAAATTACTGCTGAATGTATCATAGACTTCTTTTCTAATCCCCAAACAGTAGAACTGATTGATAGATTGGAAAAATCCGGTGTCAATATGAGTTATCAAAAAGATAACGTTGGCAACCGTTTTGAAGGAATGACGTTTGTGTTAACCGGCAAACTTAGTCGTTATACTCGTGATGAGGCGTCGGCAATCATTGAATCGCAAGGCGGAAAAACGTCCTCGTCGGTATCAAAGAAGACAACCTATGTTTTAGCAGGCGATGATGCCGGAAGTAAATTAGATAAAGCCAATGCACTTGGTGTAACGGTTATCTCAGAAGAAGAATTTGATGAAATGATTAAGGTATAAAGAAAAGGTGGCGGATAATTCCGCCACCTCATTATTTAATAATAGTGCCTTTTTCGGTACCGTCAAGACAAGCTGCATTTGATTCATCGGTATCAATATGCATAGCATTGCGATAGTCTTTATTGACACGAACGACAACATCACCGAAAATGATAGAACGTTCTTTGGAATCGATTTGAACCTTAACAATTTCTTTGTCGCTAACATTGAGTGCCGCAGCTTCTTCATCAGAAAGGTGGATATGACGTTTTGCAGCCACAACACCCTCCGTCAAAACTACCTCGCCGGCAGGGCCAACAACCGTACAACCGGCACTTCCTACAAGGTCGCCCGATTCACGAATGGGAACCTGCAAGCCGATAGCACGGGCATCGGTCAGAGAAATTTCGATTTGCGTCTGTTTTCTGGTGGGGCCGAGAATGCTCATTTTTAACTCACCCTTGGGGCCACGTACCGTAACTTTTTCATTGCAAGCATACTGACCGGGTTGAGAAAGGTCCTTTTTAGGGGTTAAGGCATATCCTGCACCAAATAAGGTTTCGAGGTCAGCAGGGGATACGTGGATATGACGTGCCGATGTTTCGATATTGATTTCGTTCATGTTGGGTTCTCCTTTTTTGTGTTTATTAGTTATGTTTTTTAATGAGCAATGCAATCGCCTGAGCACTGATCCCCAAGCCTTGTCCGGTAAAACCGAGCTTTTCTTCGGTTGTTGCCTTAATATTAATCTGTGCTGTTGATATCTTCATTGCTTTTGCTAAATTTTCACGCATTGTTTCAATAAACGGTGCGAGTTTAGGGGCTTGTGCGACAATCGTTGAATCAATATTGACAATCTCATAATCGTTTTGCGAGATGAGATGGCAACAATGTTCCAATAAGATTAAACTGGAAATGCCTTTATATTTGGGGTCGGTATCGGGAAAATGTTTTCCGATATCACCAAGAGCAAGAGCGCCGAGTAAGGCGTCCATAACGGCGTGTACTAAAACGTCAGCATCAGAATGACCGTCTAAACCTTTTTCATAGGGAATATCAACGCCGCCTAAAATTAGTTTTCTATTTTCCACTAAGCGGTGAACATCATAGCCAAGTCCAATTCTCATGACTCATCCATCCTTTGTGCGATAAAATCAGCGATTACTAAATCATCGGGAGTAGTGAGTTTGATGTTGTCAAAGCAACCATCCACACTGTAAACTGTTTTTCCCTGCATTTCCCATAACTGACAGTCGTCCGTCAAATCGTAGCCGCTTGTAGTTGCGCTATTTAGCAATTCAACATATTCATCGAGCTTAAATACTTGTGGGGTTTGAACTAAGCGTAATTGATCACGGTCAATCGTCGAGGAAATATTCCCGTCTGCGTTTATTTGCTTAACCGTACTGGTAACAGGGATGACGGGAGCAGCTGCGCCGTATCGGTATGCTGCCTTGCAAACCGTGTCAATTAAATCGGGAGAGGTGAAGGGTCGAGCTGCATCATGGATAGCAATAAATGCACAGTCGTTAGGAAGTAAGCTAAGAGCATTCTTGACCGAATCCTGTCTTGTTTGTCCTCCAAGGCCAATAGCGATTACCTTACTGGTTGCAAATTTTTTGATTTCATCAAGGTGTTGCGGGGAAGTAACGATAACAATGGAATCAATGCATTTTGATGATTCAAAATTTTCAAGACATCGTTCAATAACCGTTTTGTTTTGAACGGAGTACAGTATCTTGGGTATGCCCATTCTTCGACTTTGACCCGCCGCAACAATCACGGCGCAGGTTAATGGGTGCCGTTCGTTCAAACTATCATCTCCTCAAAAGGAATGCCATAGGGATTAGCCTATGGCAGCATATATTTGTTCTTCTAATACGGAAAATTCGGTATCAAGTGCAATCATTAACTCGCTTAATAAGATTTGTTTGGCGCTGTGAAGCATTTTACGTTCACCGGCAGAGAGTGTTTTTTCTTTATTTCTGAGTGCAAGACTCTTAAACACCTTCGCCGATTCCAATAGGTCGCCGGTTTTTAACTTATCCATATTTTCACGATAGCGCTTAGACCAATTATTACTTTGTTCCGTTTCAAGAGTTGCAAGCTTAGTAATAATTTCTTTGGCATCAATCGGTTCAATCACCGTGCGTATTTGCGAAGACTCTTGTAAAACAGGAATCATAATGGTAATATGGCTGAGAAAGAGCGAAACGACATAATATTGCTGTTCAATATTGTTGATAGAGCGAGTTTGAATCTCTTTTATGATTCCCGCACCGTGCATAGGACAGACAACTTTGTCGCCAACCGCATACATATATGTAGCCACCCTT
>JAZOCX010000068.1:0-4282 GCA_045596725.1 Eubacteriales bacterium | reverse complement strand
ATCCTTCTCGGCAGGTAGAGTGATATTGCAAACTAAAAGTTTGCAGTGATATTTTTGCCTATTGGCAAAAGTGTTATGAAAACCTTGCGGGTTTCGTGATATTATATTCGCTCTAAAACTGTCCGTAGGACAATATCACTATGCGTAGCATAATACCACTGCGAAGCAATATCACTCGCCGTATGGCGAATATAACTGAGGCGCACTCCGTAAGGAAGTGCGCCTCAAAAGGGGGCTTTTTTTAATAGGAGAAATATTTGTAGAAGGTAGGATAAGCATTAAAGAACTGTTGGAGATTGGTTCGGGAATTGGTTGCGGGGTCGTTAATGGTAAAGTTTGCGGGGGTCAAGGACGTGCCCGAGAAACCGGTAATGACAACCCAGTGCTGGGTTCCGTAAGCATTTTTTGCTCCAAGCAGTACAGGTTTGCCTTGTTGCAAAATGCTCAGAATCTTACTCAGATCGTAAGACGTATAGGTTACAAAATGGCTCGGCCAGTATACGTTACCGCTGGATGTGTAGCTTAGTTGTTTCACCATAATATCGGGGGTCAGTGTCTTGCCGGTACGATAAGATTCAATCATTGAGATACCGGTGGTAACACAGCCGATCTGAGCAATGGTTTTACCCGAAGAACCAACCTTAATGTTAGCCCAACGGCTGTCGGTCTGCTTGTAGTTCGGTACGCTCAGACTAACGCCGGATGCAAGATAACGGGAGCTGACGTAGCCGATCTTGGTGCCGTGATAGAGGATCTTACTCCATCCGTTTGTTTTGGAGAGTTCCACTACGCTTTCTCCGTTAATAAGGGAGCCGATGCGGGTGTACTGCGTTCCGCCGCCGCTTCGAACGTTAAGGGTACCCGAAGACAGGGTAACGGTAACCGTGGTCCCGCCAATGGGGGTAATGTAATCGGCATGGCAGTAGCCGAATTTGCCTTTGGCGTATTCAACCTGCCACCAAGAACCTTGCTGGGTAATCAGGGTAATCGTTGCGCCCTTTGATAAACTTGCGATGACCTCGGAATCGGTCGTTGCCTTGGCACGGACGTTAAGAGTACCGTAGGATACGGCTACCGTGCCTGCTTTTTTGGTCGCTTTTGCCTGAGCGGCTATCGGTATGCTCACGATCAGTACAAGCGTCAAAAGAATAGCACATAATTTTTTCATGTTTTTCACCTCTGTGCCATTATAGCATAGATTTGTCGGCAAAAACCCTGAAAATATCTTCCAATCCTATCTGGGAAAAACTCACAAAACCTTCACAAATCCATAATCTAATCATTAGGTTGAGGGGGTATGCTAAGAGTATCAAATCACAGGAGGGTAGAGGATATGATGGGAAATCAGTCTTCTTTGAGTTTAGAAGAGTATCAAACCTACTGCCCTTGAAAATGTTGTATTGTCGATGGACGTAGCCGGATATAAGTCCACAAACAAACAAAAACGAGCCAAAGAACTCCTTGCCGGAGTAGGACTTGATACGTATGAGATGAATCGGCGCGTATTAAAGTTGTCGGGCGGACAGCAACAGCGAGTAGCAATTGCCCGTGCCTTGTCGTATGACCCCGATATCGTGTTGGCGGATGAGCCTACCGGCAACCTTGACCATGAAACGCAAGGGGAGATTATGAAGATTTTCCGTCGCTTGGCGGATGAGGGGAAATGTGTCATTTTGGTCAGCCACAGCCCTGAGGTGGCGAAGATGTGCGATGAAAAGTATGAACTCATTAAAATATCCACCAAAAAATAAGGAAAGACGAACCCATAATGGGTTCGTCTTTCTTTATTTGTCAAGCGTATCCTCGGTGCCTTTGAAAACCACAAGCTTGCAGAACAAAAACTCCAAGATAAAATTAGCCAGCATCGTGAGAAGCAAAATCACAAAATCATTCCAGTTTGCCTGCTCGGCAAGATGTCCGAGGTAGGTGGAAAGGGGAGTGAATACCAAATAAAACCCAAAAACCTTTGCCATGGCAATCGGCACGTTGGTCGCCGACTTAAAGGTAAACCGACGGTTAAGGGTAAAGTTCCAAACAATCGAAAGCACAAGCGAAATCAGATAGGGGATCCAGTAATCCTGAATGAAGATTTCAAGCAGAGCAAAGGAACTGATCTGAATCAGCCCCGCCGAGAGCGAGAAGAGTGTAAATTTCACGGCCTGCCAAAACTGTTTTTTGTCCATGTTATCACCTCATAAAAAAAAGGCGAACCCCGAAGGGCTCGCCCGTGGTGGAGATAAGGGGAGTCGAACCCCTGACCTTTGCGATGCGAACGCAACGCTCTACCAACTGAGCCATATCCCCGTTCGCCTTTATTATAAGCGGAAAGTGTCGGTTTGTAAAGTATTTTTTAGAATCTTGTCCGTGCTTTTCTCTGAGCCAAGAGTGCCGCCCCGATCACTCCGCTGTCGCTGCCGAGCTGTGCTCGTAAGAAGGTGGGGCCGCCAACGCCCCGACGGTTAAGATTTTCAAACTGCTCGGTTACCCCTTGATAAAGTTGTGCTGAATGGGTAATCAGCCCCCCGCCCAACACAAAGGTGTTGATCCCCAGCGTCTGATAAATATTATAGCAAAGCATACCGAGCATTTTGCAGGAGCGGTTGAAGAGCAGTAGGGAAAGCGGGTCCTTTTTCGAAACGCCTTCAAACAAGTCGATTCCGTCAACCATCTTTTCCTTGGCTCTTGTTACAAGTAGCGAGTGCGGGTACTGATGCGCCATCGTCTGCACCCACTGGTGTATGTGTGCCCCGCCGACGTAACTTTCGTAGCATCCCATATTATTGCAAGCGCAGGGAAGACCTTGTCCGGGCGTGATGACGGCGTGCCCGAACTCCCCGCAAAACCCGTTATCACCGTAGAAAAGATTTCCGCCGATGATAATAGCCCCGCCGATTCCGGTGCTCACAGTCATATAAACCATATTCCGCACCAACGACGGATCGAGAGCATCGTATTCGGCAAGACCCGCAAGATTAGCGTCGTTATCCAGCCAGCATTTGCACCCAATTTTTTTACTAACTTGTTCGCATAGCATCAGGCCTTTGAGATGCGGAATATTGGGTGTGTCGAGAATCATGCCGTGTAATCGGTCCACGGCACCGGGTATCCCGATCCCGCAACCGTCGGGGATCTCACCCTGCAAAAAATCAAGCGTTGCGAGAATAAGACTATCCAAAAAGGCGGAAGAGGAAAGGCTCTCGGGCGTTTTTATCGTGTGCTTGCGCAGTAATTTTCCGCTTTCGTTAAGCAGACAAAAGGCAACCTTTGTTCCGCCGATATCAATACCGAGTGTACTTGCCATATAAACCCCTCCCTTAGCAGTTTGATTATATCAAAGAGAATTTTCAAAGTCAAACAACCTTTTTTGAAAAAAGATGTCGCAATTTGTCAAATAATGTGATATAATACAAGATAGTGAAATTTTTGTCAGTGAGGATAGTGTATGTGTAAAAAAATCATAGCAACCATCCTGTGTCTTTTGATGATTCTCCCGATCATGACGGTGCAGGCGGCAGGTCTTAAAAAAGATACCGTTACCTTGTACGGCTTCCGTATTTATGACGATGTCGATAAGAGAAATGCCTTTGTCCATTTTACCTCTGACGAGCCTTCGAAAATTGAAAAGGATAAGGACCAGTCGGCAGAAACGGGCGTGTGGGCAGGCACCTATTTCGGCGGCGCCTTTTATGGGGTTGACCGTACGGGTGTGCTCTTTACCTGCGATTTGGAATCCTTTACCCGTAACGCCATCGGCGTTGTCTTGAAGGACACCAATAGTTGGCAAGTCTCGGAGCTCACCTATGACTATGAAAATGAACGTCTTATTTTATTGGCAAATAATCTCTTGACCGATGTACGCACCAGCGTTCTTTACGGTATTGATCCGGAAACGGGCACAGCCTCAAAGCTTTGTGAACTTCAAAACGGCGTGTCTTTACGTGCCATGGCGGCTGACGGCGACGGTAAGCTGTATGGCATTGACGCCAAGGGCGTTCTTTATAAAATCGATGCTCAAACGGGTGCTTGTGTCGAAGTGGGTAAGACGGGCAGAGTGGCAGAGAACATTCAGTCGATGTGCTTTGACCGTAAAAATGGCACGCTGTATTGGGCTAACTATGCCGGCGTGGGTAACGCCGCATTGTGCATTGTTGATACGGCAACGGCAAAAGTGCAGGTGGTTGATACTCTTGCTTATAATGCCAAAATTTCCGGTCTTTCGGTGGTTGATGAGGTCTTTCGTGTTAAATTTGAGACAGAAACAGGCGGCAGTGCCGGCACCAAC
>JAZOCX010000067.1:0-16602 GCA_045596725.1 Eubacteriales bacterium | reverse complement strand
GAAGCGAATAGAACCAGCCACGGGTTTGGTCGACGGCTTCGGAGATAAAGTCGGCAGGGAATTGAGCCTCAAATTTGTCGTGATTTTCAAAGGGATAATGATGCTGGGCAAAGGGCATGGCGCCCGAATCGAACCAGCAGTCGATAACCTCGGGGACACGGTGCATCTCGCCGCCGCACTCGGGGCAGGTGAGGGTTACGGCATCCACGTAAGGACGGTGCAATTCGATATCGTCGGGGCAATTCTTGCTCATTTCTTTGAGCTCGGCAATCGATCCGACGGCGTGGTGATGACCGCAGGAGCAGGTCCAAATATTCAGCGGAGTGCCCCAATAGCGGTTTCTCGAAATGCCCCAATCCTGCACGTTTTCCAGCCAGTCGCCGAAACGGCCCTTACCGATGCTTTCGGGGATCCAGTTAATCGTATTATTGTTGCGGATCAGGTTTTCACGAACCGCCGTCATTTTAATAAACCAGCTCTCACGGGCGTAGTAGAGCAGGGGCGTATCGCAACGCCAGCAATGAGGATAACTATGCTCAAACAAGGGAGCGGAGAAGAGCAAGCCCTTCTTTTCGAGATCCACCAAAATGGGACGGTCGGCCTGCTTGCAGAAGGTGCCTGCCCAATCGGTTTCCTCGGTCATTTCGCCCTTGGCGTCAACGAGCTGTACAAGAGGCAGACCATAGCGACGGCCGACCTGAGCATCGTCCTCACCGAAGGCGGGTGCCATATGAACGATACCGGTACCGTCGGTTAAGGTAACGAAGGTATCGCAGGTTACGTACCAGCATTTTTCCTTCGGGGAAACGAACTTCCACAAAGGCTCGTACTCTTTATATTCGAGGGTTTTGCCGGCAAAGCGGTCGATAACCTCGGCGTCCTCGCCCAGCACCGTTTCAACGAGTGCGCCTGCCATATAATAGGTGTACTCGCCGTGGCGAACCTTTACGTATTCCTCATTGGGGTTTACGCAAAGGGCGACGTTGGAAGGCAGGGTCCAGGGCGTCGTCGTCCAAGCTAAGAAATAGGCGTCCTCGCCCACAACCTTAAAGCGGACGATTGCCGAGCGTTCCTTTACGTCCTTATAGCCCTGTGCTACCTCGTGACTGGACAGAGGGGTGCCGCAACGGGGGCAATAGGGAACGATCTTAAAGCCCTTATAAAGCAAGCCCTTTTCCCAGATCTGTTTGAGTGCCCACCATTCCGACTCAATATAGTCGTTATGATAGGTAACGTAGGGGTCGTCCATATCCACGCCGAAACCGACGGTCTTGGAAAAGTCCTCCCACATACCCTTATATTTCCAAACGCTTTCCTTGCATTTATCAATAAAGGGAGCAATACCATACTCTTCGATCTGCTCTTTGCCGTTGATGCCGAGCAGTTTCTCTACTTCGAGTTCTACCGGAAGGCCATGGGTATCCCAGCCGGCTTTGCGGGGTACGTCATACCCCTTCATCACACGATAGCGGGGGATCATATCCTTAATAACACGGGTGAGCACGTGCCCGATATGGGGACGGCCGTTGGCGGTGGGGGGACCGTCATAGAAGGTATAGGTAGGACGGCCTTTGCCGGCTTCTACCGTCTTTTCAAAAATCTTGTTTTCGTTCCAGAAGGCTACCGTTTGTTTTTCACGCTCAACGTTGCTCAGCGACGGATCAATCTTCTTATACATAACTTCCTCCAACAAAAAAATAGGGCTTCCCATCCGTAAAAGGACGGGAAACCCGTTACTATACCACCTGTTACTGCGTACCTGAGAATACGCGCTCTCTGTAACGGGAGAACCCGTCATCGGCTACTCATTCACCAATGCGATTCGGGAGTGATTTTCTGCCGTATGCTCTGCAAACTCGCACCTACCGTTTGCTCTCTTCAAAAGACATTACGACATACTCTTTCCGTCTGTATCTTTACCGCTTATGAGAATATCATATTTTTTTTGCGCTGTCAAGTTTGCTTTTTGCCGAAAATGCTGATATACTGTCAATAGAGGTGATATTTATGAAGCGTTTTCTTATCGTATTGCTCTGTTTGCTATTACTCGTAGGGTGCGCACCCGAGCCGACGCCCGTACCCATGCCGGCGCCCGATCCCATTGCTGCTGAGAAAGTGGAGATTTCTGCCACGGCTTTGGAACTTTATCTCGGTGATGAAAGTGTGTCCCTTTCCTACGTCGTTACCCCTGCGCTGGCTTCGGTGCGCAGTTACAACTGGGCCTCTTCCGACGAGACGGTGGCTACGGTAGATAAGGGCGTTATCACTCCCGTTGGCGAGGGCGAATGTACCGTTTCGCTTACCCTTGATAACGGCGTTTCGGCTTCCGCCTCGGTTACGGTTATCGACCCGACCTATTTTGCGCCCGCCATTGCCTTTAATGAAAATGACGGCTGTACCTATATCGACGGCGTACTGATCGTTAACAAGTCCTATCCTCTGCCCGAGGGCTATGAGCCGGGCGGGTTATTACCGCAGGTGCAAAGGGCATTTAACGATATGGTTGCCGCCGCCAAGGAAGACGGCGTTTCGCTCTGGATCGTTTCGGGCTATCGCTCCTATGAAACTCAGCGTAAACTCTACAATAACTACGTTGCCACCTACGGCAAGGCGAGTGCCGACACCTATTCCGCCCGTCCCGGACACTCGGAGCATCAAACGGGTCTTGCCTTTGACGTGAACACCATTTCCTATTCCTTCGGTACGACATCTACGGGAAAATGGTTGCAACAAAACGGGGCGACCTACGGTTTTATTATCCGTTATCCCGAGGGCAAACAATCCATCACCGGCTACATTTACGAGCCCTGGCATCTGCGCTATCTCGGAACGGAATTGGCAACCAAGGTCGTGGAAAGCGGTTTGTGCTTAGAAGAATATTTCAATATTGATTCGGTTTACCAAGAGTAAAAAAAGAGAGCCAATCGGCTACTTCTCATAGGGATAATGAAAACCTCGATGAAATTCATCGAGGTTTTCTTATGCTTATCGGATTGAACCAGCATCGCATTTGTAAGTACAAATACTTCTTTTGGGATGATACCCAAACCCTTTTTACAACAAAAAAGAAAGATAAGTGATATTCTTTGCTGCGCAAAGAGTGATATTACTCCCTTCGGTCGTAGTGTTATTTTATTCGCCCTAAAAACTGTCCGTAGGACAATATCACTATGCGAAAGCATAATATAACTGCGAAGCAATATCACTCGCCGCAAGGCGAATAAAACTGCGAGACTTCTCATAAGGAAGTCTCGCAATCGGCTCTCCTTTTTATTGCCACGGTTGTTCTAACGGCCCTCGCAACTCCTCGGGCAGGTGCGACGGGTCGTTTTTCAGTATATAGTCCCAATGCTCGGCATCGGCAAATTGCAGATAATGCACCGTGGTATTCCCGCTCCACGGCACCTCGACCAAGCGGTCTTCGCGCAGATGCAACAATATTCGATTAAGGGCTCGTAACAGACAGCCGTGGGTGGCGATAGCAATGGTTTTGCCGTCGTTTTCTGCCACGATGCGTTGCAAGGCGGCAAAGGCTCGCTCGCCGACACGGCTCCACGGCTCGCCGTTGGGGGGCGTAAAGGTGTGGGGCGTCTTTAACCAGGCATCACGAATCTCGGCGGGATGGTCTTTCATCAGCGTGCCGTCAATATCGCCGAAATCAAGCTCGATTAAATCTTCCTCAACCACCACGGGAGCTTCACTGTACCGAGCCATTGCCTGCGCCGTTTTTTTGGCACGAATGAGGGGGCTTGTATATACCTTATCTACCCGTATTTCACGAAAGCGCTCGGCAAGGGCGTCGAGCTGGCGGGCGCCCAAATCGGATACCTCATAATCAATATGCCCTGCCAAGTGTCGACCGATATTGGCCATGCTTTGGCAATGGCGAACCATATACACTTTCGTCATTTTACTTCCTTCTCTTCTTTGACGAGCTTTTCGATTTCCAACAATTCTTCGATTTCTTTTTCCTTTTTATCCACAGCCGTTTGCAAGAGCAATGCGGCACCGATGCCGAGGGCTGTGCCCGCCAAAAGGCCGAAAATAAACTTATCCTTTTTTGCCATTACAAGATCTCCTTCAAATATAGTCCGTTGGTGTGGGTTACGGGCGAGGGCTCGCCGTCCAAGCAACCCTCAATAATGGCTTCTTTATCCGACTCGTCGGTGAAATACAGGGTCATAAAATCGAGTGAAAAGGGTCCCTTATCCACCGCCCAGAGCGGGCGGGAATTATAGAGCGTTTGATACTGCTTTTCGGTACAAAGCAACGGAAATTCTATCCCCATACGGTCGGTTACTGTGCTCTTACCGTTACAATTTGCACAATCGTTTTTCGGACAGGCCCGAAAACGCATCAAAGGAAGACGGCCATAGAGCACCGCACCGCGCGCTATCTCGCCGCCAAGGGCGTTGATGCCCGACTTTGACATTTCAAAAGAGAGGGTGGCATCGGTTAAACCGAGGGCTTGATATTCATCAAGCGCCTTGCTGTTAAGAATATTCAGTCCCGCGCCTCCGTGAAGGACAAAGCCGAATTCTTTTGCTACTTGCATGGTGCCGATATTATCAACCAGCACCGCCCCTAACCCTTGTTCTTTGAGTGCGCTTAATCGCTGACGTAATGACTCATCGTTATAACAGAGGACGGGCAGTTCCGCCACCGCCTGCTCACCAAAAAAGGAGAGCATTTCGGGGTGTTTTTCCCACTCGCCAAGAGGCAAAATGATCTTTTCGGCATACTCGCTCCCGCAAATATCGTCTGCCTTTTCAAAACGCAGCCTTACCTGCGGGATTCGCTTTTTAGTAATTATTCCTAAGTTTGCCTCAGCGGGGGTAAAGGGGGTTGGCGAAATGGCTCGGCGATGAGCCGAAATTTCCTCCAACGCCTTACGGCGCAAGGCGTTTAGTGCCGAGGCGGGTAACATCTTGTCGGTATTGGTAAAATGGAAGTTTTGCAAATAATAGGGGGTTCCGCCCATCTTGGAAAGGGCGGTTTTGGCTCTCTCTTCATCGGTGGGTGTTGTCAAGGCAACAGCGGGTTTTATCTCGCTTGTTACCGTTACGGTACAGCCTTCGCAGGTGGCGGTTAGTTTTCCGCTTTCCATATTAAGCGCCATATCCACCGGCAGGACTTGACGCTCCGCGCGATAAAGCCGGGCTAACTCCGATAGAACGTCAGCCGCCGCCGTTACGTCTTCTTTTCGGCGGATGCCGAACATATCCAAGTTTCGTTTTGCTTCCAGATAGCCCTTGGTAAATCCCGAACGGGAAAAGACGGCTTGCAGGCGGGTACGGTCGGGCTCCTTTCCGTCTCTTGCTTTTACACAAGCATCAACGGCGCTTGCCACGTATTCGGGGCGTTTCATACGGCCCTCGATTTTTACACTGTTAACACCGATTTCAATTAGCTTTTGGATATCCTCTACTGCCGAGAGGTCCTTTAAGGAGAGGGCGTATTCACGACCCTCGCAACGGAAATTCAATCGGCAGGGCTGGGCGCACTGCCCTCGATTGCCCGAGCGCTGACCGAGGAGCGAAGAAAGATAGCACATGCCCGATGCCGACATACAAAGGGCACCGTGAATAAACACCTCCACTTCAAGGGGGGTGTTTTTGGCTATATAAGCAATTTCATCAAAGGAGAGTTCACGGGCGAGCACCACTCTTGAAAAACCCATTTCTTCCAGCGCTCGGACGCCCGACAGATTATGCACCGCCATTTGGGTAGAGGCGTGAATCGAAAGGGTGGGGGCACAGTTGCGCACCATCGCCGCCACCGCCAGATCCTGAACGATTACGGCATCGGCTCCGCTTTCGCATATCGCTTTCAGCGTTTCCTCTACTTCACAAAGTTCGCTGTCCTTGACTAAGGTATTGAGGGCAACATGGACCTTCACCTTTCGCTCGTGGCAATAGGCGACCGCCTGCATCAGCTCGTCTTTGCTGAAATTGGTTGCCGCATTGCGTGCCGAAAAGCGGGATAATCCCAGATAAACGGCGTCGGCTCCGGCTCGTACGGCGGCGGTTAATTGCTCCATGCCACCGGCAGGTGCAAGGATCTCCATATTCTCCCTCCTTTATATCTATAATTATCGATTTATTTTTGAAGTAACGTTACGGATTCAATATGGGGGGTGTGGGGGAAAAGGTCGATCGGCTGGCAGGCGATTACCGTATAGCCGTTTTCGGCGAAAAGGGCGCAATCACGAGCCAACGTTTCGGGACCGCAGGATACGTACACGATGCGCTTGGGGTTCGCTTTGATGATCGCCTGCTTGGCATCGTCGGTAAGCCCGCTTCGGGGCGGGTCAACAATGACTGCATCGAAGGATACTCCTTCGCTAAGCCACTTGTCCATCGCCGATCCGGCTTCGGCGGCGATAAATTCTGCCTCTAACCCGTTGGCGGCGGCGTTTTTCTTGGCATCGACAATCGCGGCGGCGGAAATCTCGGCGCCGTAGGCTTTACCTGCCTGCTTTGCGGCGGCAAGAGTAATCGAGCCGACACCGCAACAAAGATCCGCCACAGTTTCTTCCTTTGTTAATTGAGCCATATCGAGGGCTTTTTCGTACAGTATTTCTGCCGCCTCATGATTCACCTGCATAAATGCGGCAGGGGAAACGGTGAGGGTAATGCCTGCCAAGGTCTCTTCGATGCCGTCTTTGCCCCACAAGATTTCGGCGGTATGTAACCGTGTTTCAATAGAACGGGCGACGGTGGTAACCCCATTCTTCGTCAGTTCTTCAATAAACTGGCCGATATGGGGCAACTGGCCGACACCCGTAATCAACAAGACCGAGATCTCGCCCGACGAACCGATGCGAAAGGCGGCTCGGGACAACAGACCTTCGCCCGTGGCGGGACGGTACAATCTGGCATTGGTCAGCTGTGCCCATTTCTCGGTTAGTGCAATCATCGGCTCCAAGCGTTCGTCGTACACGCAGCAGACCTCACGGGATACGACCTCGTGGCTGTTCTCGGGCAACACGCCCAATATCATCTTGCCCTCAACCCGACCGAAATGCAGGGTAATCTTATTGCGATACCCTTCGGTTTTGGGAGAGGGAATTGTCGGCAAGGGCTCAACAGCCAGCTTGCCGATGCGGGCAAAGGCTGCCTTTACTCTTCCCGTCTTATATTCTAACTGTTTTTGATAACTAAGTCCCTGCCAGCAACAGCCACCACAGGCACCCTCTTTTTTACATATCGGCGAAACTCGATATGTTGACGGAGTGATGCGTTCTTCCGCCTGCGCTTCCCAGAATCGGCGGGAGCGTTTGGTGATGCGGGCTCTTACTTTGTCGCCGGGAAGGGCGTCCTTTACAAAAATAACGACACCGTCGGCACGAGCTACACCGCGGCCGTCGTGGGTTACTGCTATAATATCCAGCTCGATGGTTTCCATGGTTTCTCCTTGTAAAAAGGGACGCTTTCCTGCGTCCCTTATGTGTATTTGCCTAACAATCAACCCTGATTGCGAATGACACGGCGTGCCTGCTGAATCAGTGTGATGTTTTTATCGTAATGCTCCTCTGCTTTTGCCAACATCGCATCGGCAAACTCAATGGCACTACGCTTAATGCGCTCGGCTTCTTCCTCGGCACTCTGACGGGTGTCCTCGGCATACTTACGTGCCTGCGCTACGATATCCTGCTCATTCAAAATGCGCTCGCTCTCAACCCTCGCCTTGGTCGTCATACTCTCGGCGTCGGTTCTCGCTTTGAGCAAAATCTTCTCTCGCTCGTCAAGCAGATTACGGGCGCGGGAAATTTCGGTGGGGTAATGGGTATGTAATCCTTTGGCGATACGGTCAAGTTCTTCACGGTCGATCACGATTCGTCCGTTGGAAAGCGGTACCTGCCAGGATTCTTCCACTAAATTGTCAAGGTCTTGCATCAGTTTTTCAAAATCGTTCATTGGGAAACCCCCTCCTTATATTTGGCTGTGATCCTTTCTTTGACACTCGTCGGAACGAATCGGGACATATCGCCCCCGTGCGCCGCCATCTCACGCACTACGCTGGAAGATAAATACATATGCTCGGGAGACGTGGTTAAAAACACCGTTTCTACCTCAGCATTGACTTCTTTATTAAAGAGCGCCATCTGAAACTCATAGTCAAAGTCGGACACGGCACGCAAGCCTTTTACGATGACCGTGGCGCCTAACTTTTTGGCATAGTCCACCAACAGACCGTCAAAGGACGATGCCGAGACGTTATCCAGATCCTTGATGCACTCTCGGATCATATCCACTCGCTCATCCACCGAGAAGATACAATTCTTTGATGAGTTTTGCAGTACCGCTACCTCGACGTGGTCGAACAAACGGGCGGCGCGGGCAATGATATCAAGATGCCCGTTGGTAACCGGATCAAAAGAGCCGGGACATATGGCTATTTTCATAACTCTTCCTCGCTTTCGTAGCGGTATACATACAGACACACGTGCCCGTACCGACGCTCCTGCGCCACAAACGAGCCGACCCTCTCAGGCAGCGCCACGCCTCGCTCGGCTTCGCAGATAACCGTTGAGCCCTCGTGCAGATAGGGAAGCAAAAATTGAAGCGCCGATTCGTAAAGCCCTGCTTCAAAGGGCGGGTCGATATACGCTAAATCAATTCTCGGCTTCGGGTACACCGATGCCAGACGGGAATAGGGAGCATTGTACGCCTTTGCCCTATCCGGCATATTCATTTTCTCAATATTTTTTGAAAGGGTGCGAAAAGCCTCTCGGTCGCTTTCAAAAAAATACACCGTATCGGCGCCTCGGGACATCGCCTCACAACCCATCTGCCCGCTGCCCGAAAACATATCCAAAAACACACTGCCCTCAACATCAAACTGGATAATATTAAAGGCGGTTTCTTTGATTTGATCCATTGTTGGCCGAACGCTTTTGCCCATGGGCGAAAAGAGCCTCAGCCCACGCCGTTCACCCGATATAATACGCATACCTGTTTTTTCCTACCTATATTCTTAATTATAGCACAACCAATAAAAATTTCTCAACAAATTTTTACGCTTTCCGATATTTTTCTATCTTCTCGGCATCAGGGGTTACGTAGAGCGTGGTTTGATTCGTATAACTCACCATACCGATGCCCGCCGACGGAATCTTTTTCACGTACCTTGCCCGTGTCATATCCACCGCCGTTTTCCCCGCCTGCGCCCCCGCCGAATAATAGGCGGCGATCTCGGCGGCAAAGGTAATCACCTCGGGCGATGCCGATTCCGCTCTCACGATCACGTGGCTGCCCGGTGCCTCGGTACGATGGAACCACCATTCGTTCTTCCGGGCTACACGGTGGGTCAACTCTTCATTTTGCAGGTTGTTTCTTCCTGCTACGATCTCCACGCCGTCATACACAAAACGATGGGGTTTTGTTTTTTGGATTTTACTGCGCTTGCCCGTATGCCGAATATAGCCACCCTCGATCAGTTCTTCCCGAATCTCGGCAACCTCTCCGCCCGTGGCGGCTCTACCGAGCGCTTCGGTTACACTCTCTAAGTATGCCACGTCTTTTGCCGCCTTTTCCATCTCAATCACAAGATGCTCGCAGGCGGTTTTGGCTTTGCGATATTTTTTATAATAGCGCTGGGCGTTTTCAGACGGGGACAGATTTTCGTCAAGCACAATCTCGACCTCGCCGCCCCTCTCATAGTCCTCGGCGTTCAACACCCGATCGCCCTGCTTCATACGATAAATGTTAGCCGTGATAATATTGCCGTATCGGCAATAGGTTTCGTTATCTTGATTTTCCTGCAACTGTGCTTGCAATGCCGTCATCTTTCTGATAAGGCGAGCCGTATGGGTCTGAACCGCTTTTTTAAGATCCGCCCCTCGTGCCTGCACCATCGATTCACGGTGCTTTTCCTCATAATAGGTATCCAGCAAAGCGCCGGCACGATCAAAGGTTTTCTTGGTTACATAACTGCCGTACTGCTCCATATCGACAAAGGAAAACTCAAAGTTCCCCTTCGCTTCATCCCTAAGCAGAGTAAAACAGGGGGTGCTTTTAACCTTGTCTTTTAGCCAGGTTACGCCCGTCATTACCTGCTGTGCGTTGACGGCTTGGGAAGGGGCGTCGGCTTGATAACCGCTTTTGATCAGCACTTCTCTCGCAAGCAGGGGAGAAAGACCCGAAACCAGCGAAAGAAGAGCGTTTTTTGCCTGAGCATTATTTGACAAGGCTTCTTCTATATTCTCTGCTTTGATTTCGGTGATGTCTTTTTTGGGTTGGGCTTCGGGGTATTCATAGCGACCGCCCGGTAAAATAGGGCGGGTTGCCGACATAGAAAAATCGACCCGACGAAGAGCATCTAACACCCGACCGTTTTCCACCACGATAACATTGGCGCAACGGCCCATCAGTTCCACAACGATAGAGCGGGTAACGGCGTCGCCCATTTCGTTGGTGGCATCAAATTCAAAGGTAACCAAACGGTCCGACCCCATCTGTTTGATCGCCGACAATCTGGCGCCTGCCAGCACCTTTCGCATCAGCATACAAAAGGCGGGGGCTTGGGGCGGGTTATCGGGACGGGTATTCGTGATATGTACCCGTGGTGCTGACGGATCGACGCACAAAAGCAGACGACCCGAAAAGGTCGGTCCACGAAACGCCAAAACAAGCTCGTTTGGCGTGGGCTGATAAATTTTGTCGACCTTGGCGCCGACGGCGGGCGAAAGCTCCCGACAAACGGCGGAAAGGAACAGTCCGTCAAAGGGCATGGATTACTCCTTGTAGAGTTTTATTACGTCTTGGTGAGAGGAGAGCACCTGCTCTACCTCATCAAATGCCTTCATCTTTTCCATCAATACGGGAATGATGATATTTTCGGTGGGGTAATGACCGGCGTCGATCAGAGTCAGCCCCAAACGCTCGGCAAGCTGAAAATCGTGATAACGGCAGTCGCCCGTTACATAGGCATCGGCAACCCTTGCCGCCGCCTCGATATAATCCCGTCCGCTTCCGCCCATCACCGCTACTCGGCGTATGGGTTTATTGCCTGCTACGGCACGGACAAAGGGGGTTTTGAGCACCTGTGCCGTATATCGGCAAAAGGCTTCGGGTTCCATCGGCTCGATCTCACCCACTCTACCAAACAGAAGAGAGGGATTTTCCTCTACCTCAAAAACTTTTTCTGCATTTTTTAGCTTAAACACTTGTGCCAAGGTATCGCCGACGCCACCGTCCGAAATATCAAGATTAGTGTGCATACAAATAGCGGCTATTCCTTTTTGGCACATCTTCCAGATACGGCTATCGCTGTTGGGGGTAACCCGATCTAACCCGCCACGGATAACGGGATGGTGGGCAACAATCAGCTCGGCACCGACCCTTTCCGCCTCGTCAATAACCGCATCGGTAACATCTAAGGCAAAGAGGATTTTGGTTACCTTTTTCTCGGGGTCGCCACAGAGCAGACCCGTATTGTCCCACGGGCACTGATTGGCCTTGGGGTATGTATCATATAAAAAACGTTCGCATTCTCCGACCGTCATACTAATTTCTCCAATTCTTTTATGAGTGTATCCAGCTCGTCCACCTGTCGTCCTGCCGCCGATTCACTGTCTCGGCGAAGACGCAACATCGTGAGCCGATGCGCCACGTATTCCTTGCCGACGGCACAATCAGTAAACTTTCCTACTTCTATCTCAGCTTGCGTATACGGCTCGGTTTTTCCGTGGTGAGCGTCGAGGATAACGTAGCGCATTTTGCCTTCTTTGACATAGGCTTCTCTTTCGATGCAATAGCCGTTTTCAATCAGCCATCGGCGCAGGGAGGATGCCTTGGTCATCGGCTGTAAGAGCAGTTGCGTATGCTCGGACACGGGGCAGCGGGCTAAGATATCGCTAATCAACAGTCCGCCCATACCGGCGATCACCACCGTATCGCACGCGCGACACTGAGGCGGAATGCCGTCATAACGTATCCTTGGGATTTTTTCATCAAGACCTGCTGCGACTACTGTTTTTGTGGCGCTTTGAAGAGGGCCCTCTCCGATATCGCAGGCAAAACCGCTTTCACAACGTCCGCTTTCTACCAGCGCAACGGGCAAAAGGGCGTGGTCGGTCCCGATGTCGGCAACCGTCCCGCCCTTTACCATCTCGTAAATCGCCTTTAACCGTTTTCCCGGTAAAAGCATTACTCGGCCTGTCCTGCCAAGTATTCGTTGATCTTTGCTACCAGCATATCGGCATCGGTGCCGTGTACGGCACAGGCCTCTGCTACCGTTTCGCCACGGGCGGCACTGCATCCTAAACAATGCATTCCGATTGCAAAGAAAAAGGGTGCCACGTTAGGGTCGATCTCCAAAACGTCAGCAATGATCATATCTTTATTGATCTGTTTCATACCTTTACCTCCCTTGTTTTTCTGTTTATATTATACCTATCCCTCAAAGGATATGCAAGGCTTTTTCATTATAATGAAAAAACCTCTTGAAATATAGCGAAAAAATAGATACAATAAAGAAAAAACTGTAAGGAGATCAGTTATGAGCAAAAAAGTTGCTTTTGTTACCGGTGCCTCCAACGTTACCGGTGCAGCCATTGCCATTTCCATGGCAAAAGCCGGTTATGATATCATCGGTTTCACCTATGCGGGAAACGAAAACGGCGCCAAGAAGACGCAGGCCGCTATCGAAGCCGCCGGTGCTAAGGGTGTGTACTACCGCATGGACACCCGCGATCTGGACACCTCGATCGCTACCTTGAATGAGTTTTGTGAGCAGTACGGTCCGCTCGATGCTATGATTAATAACGTCGGCATCACCACCGTTTGGCGTTTCCTCGACGTTACCCCCGATCAGTTCGATTGGTTGTCTGAGGTTAATATCCGCGGTACCTACTTCATGATGCAGGCCGCCGCTAAGAATATGATCGCTAACAACAAGAAGGGCTTTATCATTAACATTACCTCGGTTCACGCCATCGGTACCTTCCCCGGCTCTTCTGTTTATGCCACCACCAAGGCGGCTATTTCGCGTATGACCCGTTCGGTTGCCCTTGAAATGGCGCCCTACGGCATTACCGTTAATGCTTTCGCTCCCGGCTACGTTGACATGACGGCTTCCGATAAGTTTGCCGATCCTGAGCGCAAAGCCGCTGAGGAAGCTATGATGAAAGAGGCCGCTAAGCATATGCCTACCGGTCGTTGGCAGTCTGCCGAAGAGATCGGCGAGTGCGTTGCCTTTATGTGCTCTGAGTCGGCTCGCTTTATTGTCGGCCAGACCATCTTCGCCGAAGGCGGTGTTACCATTCCGATGGGCTCTGACCCCTCGTGGGAAGACTTTATCGGCTTAAACAACTAAAAAAATTGCTCCCTCTCACGAGGGAGCTTTTTTTATGCCTGCGGAAACTTGTCCATTTCTTCTCGAAGATCACTCATCACGTCGGCATAGATCTGTGCATAGCTATCGCCCTCTTCGGGTTTTATCTGTACATCTGCCAACTTTTCGTGGATCTCATCAAGAAGTGCCTCAACGTCCTTTGTCGCCGTCATATCCGGCGTCGCCGTCTCGCCATAAGGCGCCTTATCTTTGACTTCTTCAATTCGGTCAAATATTTCGTTCTTTTTCTGTTCTACTGCGTCTGCTACCGCAACTGATGCTGCGGCGCGTAATGTCGGGTCTTCTCGCAGGGACTGTTCTACCTCTTCCAGTACAATCGCCTTTTCCTCCATCAGCTGTTGTACTTCCTGCACGCCCGCCATGGTCGATTCCATCAATGCGTCAGCTGCTTTTTTAATCTCACTGACTTCGTTCATGTTTTCTTCCATAAGAAACGCTCCTGTTTTGCTAGTGATTTGTCCATATTATAACAGATTGGTTACAAAATTGCAACAAAAAAGAGACAACGCCCTTTTTTTGTTCCCTTTTTTCGCCCTTTATGCTACACTATGGTTATGGAACATTATTGTTATATCTGTCCTCGGCACTGTCGAGTTGACCGCCGTGTTCAAACGGGTGTATGCAAGGCCCCACAAGAGTTTTTGCTGGCTCGTGCCTCCCTGCATCACTATGAAGAACCCTGCCTTTCCGGTTGGCAGGGCAGTGGTGCTGTCTTTTTTAGCGGGTGTAATTTGGGGTGCGTGTTTTGCCAAAACGCCTCCATTTCCCAAGAAGGCGTAGGCAAAACCGTTTCGTCAAAGCAACTCCGCTTCATTTTTGAGCGTTTAGCACAAGAGGGTGCGCATAATATCAATCTCGTTACCCCGACCCATTACACCGAAGCACTTCTCCCTCTCCTTGATAGCATTTCCCTGCCCGTGGTTTGGAATTCATCGGCCTATGAAGAGGTGGAAACGCTGAAAAAATTATCGGGCAAGGTCAACGTTTTCCTGCCCGATTTTAAGTATGCCGATCATACCTTAGCTAAACAATTTTCAATGGCTCCCGATTACCCTGACATTGCCAAAAAAGCCGTTTTGGAGATGGTACGACAAGTGGGGAATTACCAAATGAAGGACGGGTTGTTAACTTCCGGCGTCTTAATCCGCCATTTAATTTTGCCCGGTCATCTTGATAATACCTTTGCCGTGATTGATTGGGTTGCCGATACTTTCAAGAAGGGTCAAGTCCTTTTTTCGCTGATGAGCCAATACACTCCCTATCGCGAAACAGAATTCCCCGAACTAAACCGACGCCTTACCAAACAAGAATGGATCAAGGCCCGCAACTATATGAAAAAACGGGGCATCACCGAAGGCTACGTACAAGACCTTTCCTCGGCAAAGGAAGAATACACGCCCGCCTTTGATTTTACGGGGCTTGGCGAGATTGACGGTTAACGCCCAGAACGCCAATCACGATCAAGACACAGCAAATTAACTCGGCAACCGATAACTCTTCTCTTAGAATAAAGATACCCGCCAACACCGATACCACCGTTATGATATTGGCAAAGGACGAGGCTCGAATGGAAGAAATGTTGCTTGTGGCATAATTATAGAGCATAAAGGCACCGATTGAAGAGGCGACGGCGAGATAGCCGATGGCACCCCAAAAGGGAAGTGAGGTTACCGCCATTGACAGCGCCTGCAGATAATCCGCACCAAGACCCAACAAAGCAATAAGATTAAAGCCGACCGTTCCCACGAAAAACATAATATAGGTGCGCTCAAAGGGGGAATAGATCTCCGACTGGCTTTGGCTTAAAATATTGAAGAAGGCGGCGCACACCACCGCACCCAAGAGCAAAAGAATGCCAACGAAACTGCTTTCCTTACCATCATTGGAAAAGATGCTGATGCAAACGATGGCACCTAAGGAGAGCAGGGAAAAGACGAGCTGAGCCACCGTAGGTTTTTCCCGCAAAAAAAGAAATGAAAAGAGCAACACCGCCACCGGCACCAGAGAAATAATCACGCCCGATACGGCGCTTGCGGTACGATCGATGCCATACAGCTCAAAAATAAAATAAAATAGCGGTTGGGCAAGGGCCATCAACAGAATTTTTCCCTTCGGTTTCCCCTTAAAATTCATTGTTACCGCTCCGCACAACCATAATACGTTGAGTATGGCAAAGGCAACCGTAAAGCGAACGGCTAAAATAATCAGTGGGTCGGCATAGTCAAGCGCTATTTTGGAAAAGAGAAAACTAAACCCGAATATGACGTTGGCGATCAAGGCGGCCAGCGAGCCTTTTGTCGTTTGTTTCATCAATTTCTCCTTTCCCATCCTTTTTTGGGGAAATTATAACAAAAAGAACCCTTTCGGTCAAGAATTTATCCCGTAATATTCCTTGACAATCGTCTTATTTTATGCTAAAATCAAAAAACAAATCGGGAGAAGTGTCCGAGTGGTTTAAGGAGCCGGTCTTGAAAACCGGTGACTCGAAAGAGCCGTGGGTTCGAATCCTACCTTCTCCGCCATCGGTTGCTCCCGTTTCATACGGATCATATAACGTCACTTGGAGAAGTACTCAAGTTGGTGACGAGGCGCCCCTGCTAAGGGCGTAGGCCGGCTAAACCCCGGTGCGAGGGTTCGAGTCCCTCCTTCTCCGCCAAAATCGACAAATCTCATTAGAGGTTTGTCGATTTTTCTTTTTCACTGTTCACTCTCCTTTATGGTCGGGTCTATCAAAGAGATTCAGATTGTGCAACCCTTTTCAAAAACTCCCGTACAAATGTACGGGAGTTTTTATATTTACAGTTATCGATATATCAATAATTTTTCGCGATGTATTCTTCGATTTTTAGGGAAAAACAGTCGAGATCGTGGAGCGTTCCATCATACAACAAATAGGCGTTGCGAAGCCGTCCTTCCCTTACAAAGCCAAGGCTTTCAAGCAGTTTTGCCGATGGCTCGTTTTCGGGATAACAGTATGCGGTGAGTATCCGAAACAGATGCGTTTCAAAGGCGTACTTTACCACCGCTTTCGCTGCCTCGGTGGCAATACCTCTGTGCCGATAATCGGGAGAGAGCGCATAGCCGAGCTGATAACTTACCGATGGCGGTCGATGTTCGTCTTTATGCAAACCGACCGTGCCGATCATCACGTCTTCGCCTTTGAGGGTAATCGCCAACACGTTTCCCTCTTGCTGATAATAACGAATGATATTTTTCGTTTGCCTTATATTGCGATGCGGTTCC